>CAZBMT010000133.1:0-6657 GCA_964492645.1 uncultured Cyanobium sp.
CCAGGGCCGGGGGCTGCTGGGTCTCCACATCGCTGATCGCCTGCACCCGGAAGTGGTCGGTGCTGCCCGTGAAGCGGGCCCGCAGGATCTCGTCGCCGCTGGCGGCCAGCAGCGGATAGAAGCGGGACGGCTCCGGCGTGACCGCCAGGTGGAAGTGCAGCAGGCGCTGGAAGCCGTGGCCCCGGGGCTTGAGGCAGAACCGGTGCGGACCAAGGAAGACCGGCGTGCTGTAGCGGTAGTCGAAGGTGTGGATTACGCGGGCTCGCATGCCGCCTCCTGAGTGGCGGTTGTGCCGGCGGGGGCGATGAAGTAGCGCGCTTCGATCAACTCGTGCAGGCGATTGAGATCCGACTGGAAGTTGTCGATGGCTTCATGGAGCCCGGTGGCCACCAGTTCGTCGATCCTGGTGAAGCTCCAGTGGGCCAGGGTGAGCCCGATCAGGCACTCCAGATCGTCGGCGGGACGGGGAACGGAGCTGCCGCGGATGATCCGCAGCGTCTCGTTGATCCGCTCCAGGCAGTAGCGCACCGAGCGGGGGAAGATCGGATCGAGCAGCAGGAAGGCCGCCACCGCCTTGGGTTCGATCGCCTGCTGGCTGGACTGGCGGAACATCTGGTAGGCCCCCGCCGAGCGCAGCAGGGAGATCCACTGCAGCTCATCGAGCACCCCGCCCACCTCCTCGGGGGAGGGCAGGAGCAGGAAGTACTTGACGTCCAGGATCCGGGTGGTCTTGTCGGCCCGCTCCAGCAGCCGCCCCAGGCGGCTGAACTGCCAGGAGAGGTCACGGCTGAGGGTGGCGTCGGTGATGCCATAGAAGAGCTGGCAGGCGCGGCGGATCTCCCGCAGCTGCTCCTGGGGCGGCTGCTGCCAGAAGGCCTCCTCCTGCAGGGTCCAGTAGATGTCGTTGATCTGCTCCCACATCTCCGTGGTCATCACCTCACGGATCTGGCGGGCGTTCTCGCGGGCGTTGCCGATGCAGTTGAGAACGCTGCTGGGGTTGGCCGTCTCCCGCACCAGGAAATGGATCACCGCCTCGGGGGTGACCACCGGGCACAGGTCGTCGAAGAGCTTGCGGTCGCCGCTGGCATCGATCAGCGGCAGCCAGGGTTCGGCGCTGCCGGGGGGGCAGTCGAGGGCCATGGCCTCGCTCACCTCCACGAACCGGGAGATGTTCTCGGCCCGCTCGACGTTGCGGTTGATCCAGTAGAGGGAGTCGGCGACGCGGCTCAGCATGGGGCCTCATCGACGATCCAGGTGTCCTTGCAGCCGCCGCCCTGGGAGGAATTGACCACGAGGGAGCCGCGGCGCAGCGCCACGCGGGTGAGGCCGCCGGGGCTCACCCAGGCCTCCCTGCCGCGCAGCACGTAGGGCCGCAGATCCACATGGCAGGGGTAGAGCTCCCCTTCGCTCAGGGAGGGCACGGTGGAGAGCTCCAGGGTGGGCTGGGCGATGTAGTTGCGGGGATTGGCCTGGATCTTGATGGCGAACTCCTCGATCTCCGCCTGCGTCGCATGGGGGCCGATCAGCATCCCGTAACCGCCGGCCTCCGCCACCGCCTTCACCACCAGCTCGCCGAGGTGGGCCAGCACGTAGGCCTGGTCGTCGGGGCGGGAGCAGAGGTAGGTGGGGACGTTCTCGATGATGGGCTCCTCGCCCAGGTAGTAGCGGATCATCTCGCCCACGTAGGCGTAGATGAGCTTGTCATCGGCCACGCCGGTCCCGGGGGCGTTGGCGATCGCCACCCGACCGGCCCCGTAGGCGCCCATCAGCCCCCGCACACCCAGCAGGGAATCGCTGCGGAACACGGCCGGGTCGAGGAAGTCGTCGTCGATGCGGCGATAGATCACATCGACCGCCTCCAGGCCGGCGGTGCTGCGCATCCAGACCCGATCCCCCTCGCAGACCAGGTCGCGTCCCTCCACCAGCTGGATGCCCATCTGCTGGGCCAGGTAGCTGTGCTCGAAGTAGGCGCTGTTGAACACCCCGGGGGTGAGCAACACCACCTTGGGGGTGTCGGTCCAGGGGGCCAGCTCCCGGAGGGTCTGCAGGAGGTGGGAGGGATAGTCGTCGATGGGCTGGACCGTGCGACCGGCGAACAGGCTCGGGAACATGCGCTTCATGACGCGCCGGTTCTCAAGGAAGTAGGCGACCCCGGAGGGACAGCGCAGGTTGTCCTCCAGCACCCGCCAGGTGCCGTCGCCGTCGCGCACCAGATCGAGGCCGGAGATGTGGCACCAGCGGCCGAGGGGCGGCTTGAAACCCTGCATCTGGGGCCGCCAGCCCTGGGAGCTTTCGACGTCGGCCCGAGGCACCACCCCGTCGGCCAGGATCTTCTGGTCGCCGTAGACATCGGCCAGGAAGCGGTCGATCGCCTCGAGGCGCTGGAACAGGCCCCGCTCCAGCCGCTCCCAGTCGCGGGCCCCGATCAGGCGGGGCAGGGGATCGAAGGGGAGGATCCGCTCGACGCCCTTGCTGTCGGAATCGTTGAGCCGGAAGGTGGCGCCGAGCCGCTTGAGCAGCATGCCGGCGGCCGCGTGGTTGCGGTTGAGCTGGTCGAGCCCCATCTGGCCCAGGGAGGACAGCAAGGGCGTGAGAGTCGCCCTCGGCTGGTCGGTGGAGGTGAAGTACTCGTCGTACCCCTGGTTCGGCTTGTATTCACTGAACATTCCACAACCTGCCGCGCGGTTGGATCCTGCAGTGCCGCCGGGGTGGTCACCCGTTGCCGTTGCTACGAAACCCGGGGTGGCCTGGGCCCCGGACGGTGCTGACAGCGCCGGACAAAGGGGGACCGGCGCAGCTTACGAATAGAGTTTGCCTAAGCATTGGCCGCTGCAGGAGGCGCAGGGTTCAGAATCAATCCATTAAGCAGGGTTGACGGTGGTGGTTACCAGCCAGAGCGGAGCAGAGGTCTCCACGGACCCGTGTCTCGCGGACGCCCAGCTCCACGACTGGGAAAGACCCACTACCCCTCGCGAGAAGCGCGCCTTCGCCCGCCACTCAATCGAGAGCTGCCGCCCCATCGCCGTCCGACGTCTCGATAGCGATGGCCAGCCCAGCGGGCGCTGGTTCCTCGCCGACATCGCCGACGTGGGCAAGGGCGGGATGTGCCTGATCGCCAACGAGGACCAGGCGCTGGAGGCGGGGCAGTGGCTGCTGCTGGATGTGCGCTCCCATCCCGGCTTCGGGCAGCTGCGGCTGCGGGCCCAGCTGCGCTGGTTCACCCGGGCCCACTTCGCCCTCAGCTTCGGTGTGGCCTTCTCCACCCCCCTCCTGAAGGTGCCGGTGCTGTCGGTCGAGCGGCGCGTCACGCGCCGCGATCCCAACCAGGAGGAATGGGCGCTTGAGGAGGAGCAGCAGCGGGCGGCCACCTGACCCTCGGGGCCATGGCCGGGACGCCTCCTCGATGCAGGCCCCGTCCTGGGTGGATCGCCGGGGAGGCCATCGGCACCAGCTTCACCTTCGACCGCAGCAGCAGCACCGCCAGCGCCGCCGGTCACACCCAGCGGCTGGTCTTCCAGAACGCCCTGCTGCCAGTCGACGACAGCCAACCGGTGAGCGCCACGGACCAGGGGATCTGCCTTGACAAGGCCTGCGGTCTCCAGCGAAACCCCTTCGTCGTCGGGGCCAACCGGATCATCGCCATCTCCGGCGGCGGCGGCGACCGTGACTCCAGCAGCACCGAGGTGCTGCTCAGCCAGCTCGTGGTGCGGGCCCTCCCCTCCGAGCCCGCCAGGGACGTTCCCGGTCCGCTGCCCCGGCCGGGGCCCTGGCCGCCTTCGGCTGGAGCCGGCGTCTGCGGGGTCGCCTGAGCCGCCGCGTTGCGCCCTAGAGCAGGAAGTAGCGCTGCGCCATGGGCAGCACCTCCGCCGGTTCGCAGGTGAGCAGTTCGCCGTCGGCGAAGACCTCGTAGGTCTGGGGGTCCACCTCCACCTTGGGGAGCGCCGTGTTGTTGCGCATCTGGGCCTTGCCGATGCCCCGGGTCTGGACCACCGGCACGCAGGGCCGCTTCAGGCCGAGGCTGTGGGGCAGGTCGTCCTCGAGGCAGGCCTGGCTGACGAAGTTGAGGCAGCTGGCCGCCAGGGATCCGCCGTAGGCGGCGAACATCGGCCGGCCGTGGACGGGGCCCGGGGTAGGAATCGAGGCGTTGGCATCGCCCATCTGGGCCCAGACGATCGAGCCCCCCTTGATCACCAGCTCCGGCTTGACCCCGAAGAAGCCCGGCTTCCACAGCACCAGATCGGCCAGCTTGCCCACCTCCACCGAGCCGATCTGGCTGTCGAGGCCGTGGGCGATGGCGGGATTGATCGTGAGCTTGGCGATGTAGCGCTTGAGGCGGGTGTTGTCGTTGCGTCCGCCGCGGGGACCGGCGGCGTCCTCGGGGAGGAAGCCGCGCTGCACCTTCATCTTGTGGGCCGTCTGGAAGGTGCGGGTGATCACCTCGCCGACGCGGCCCATGGCCTGGGAATCGCTGGCGATGATGCTGAAGGCGCCCAGGTCGTGGAGGATGTCCTCGGCGGCGATCGTCTCGCGGCGGATGCGCGATTCGGCGAAGGCCACGTCCTCCGGGATGCGGGGATCGAGGTGGTGGCACACCATCAGCATGTCGAGGTGCTCCTCGAGGGTGTTGACGGTGTAGGGCTTGGTGGGGTTGGTGGAGCTGGGCAGCACGTTGGGCTCGCCGCAGATCCGGATGATGTCGGGGGCGTGGCCGCCGCCGGCCCCCTCGGTGTGGAAGGTGTGGATGGTGCGGCCACCGATGGCCCGGATCGTGTCCTCCACGAAGCCGGCTTCGTTGAGAGTGTCGGAGTGGATGCAGACCTGCACGTCGTACCTGTCGGCCACCGTCAGGCAGCAGTCGATCGCCGCCGGGGTGGTGCCCCAGTCCTCGTGCAGCTTGAGGCCGCAGGCGCCGGCGCGGATCTGCTCCTCGATCGCCGCGGGGGTGCTGGCGTTGCCCTTGCCGTAGAAGCCCAGGTTGATCGGCAGGCCCTCGGCGGCCTGGAGCATGCGGGCCAGGTGGAAGGCGCCGGGGGTGCAGGTGGTGGCGTTGGTGCCGGTGGCCGGGCCGGTGCCGCCCCCCAGCAGGGTGGTGACGCCGGAGGCAATGGCGGTCTCGATCTGCTGGGGGCAGATGAAGTGGATGTGGGTGTCGATCGCCCCGGCGGTGACGATGTGCCCCTCCCCGGCGATGGCCTCGGTGCCGGGCCCGACCACGATCGTCACCCCATCGGTGATGTCGGGGTTGCCCGCCTTGCCGATGGCGCAGATGCGGCCGTCCTTGAGGCCGATGTCGGCCTTGACGATGCCCCACCAGTCGAGGATCAGGGCGTTGGTGATCACCGTGTCGACGGCCCCCTCGGAGCGGGGGGTCTGGGCCTGGCCCATGCCGTCGCGGATCACCTTGCCGCCGCCGAACTTCACCTCATCGCCGTAGGTGGTGCAGTCGCTCTCCACCTCCAGGATCAGCTCGGTGTCGGCCAGCCGCAGCCGGTCGCCGGTGGTGGGGCCGTAGGTCTCGGCGTAGGCGCGGCGGTCGATGCGATAGGGCATGGGAGTGTCAGTCGAGGGGGCCGTTGACCAGACCGTTGAAGCCGAACACGCGGCGGTCGCCGACGTAGGGCACCAGATGCACGTCCCGCTGGTCGCCGGGCTCGAAGCGGATGGCGGTGCCGGCGGGGATGTCGAGCCGCAGGCCGCGGGCCGCTTCACGGTCGAATTCGAGGGCGCCGTTGGCCTCGTGGAAGTGGAAATGGGAGCCCACCTGCACGGGCCGGTCGCCCCGGTTCGCCACCGACAGGGTGGTGACCGTGCGGCCGGCGTTGAGCTCGATCGTGCCGGGCTCGGGGATCAGTTCGCCGGGGATCAGGGGGGCCATGGCGGGGGGGGGGGTCAGCGGATCGGTTCGTGGAGGGTGACGAGCTTGGTGCCATCGGGGAACATCGCCTCGATCTGCACCTCGGGAATCAGCTCGGGCACCCCCTCCATCACCTGATCCCGGCGCAGCCAGGTGGTGCCCTCCCGCATCAGCTCCGCCACGCTGCGGCCGTCACGGGCCCCTTCGATCACCTGGAAGCTGAGCCAGGCCACCGCCTCGGGATGGTTGAGCTTCAGGCCCCGGCCGAGTCGCCGCTCCGCCAGCAGGGCGGCGGTGACGATCAACAGCTTGTCTTTCTCCTGGGGGGTGAGGTTCATGCAGGCTGCGCTGGCCAACGGCACTCTGGCAGCGCTGCGGCTCCGGGTCAGGTTCAGAAGGAACGTTCGCTGCCCCGATCAACGCCGCTGGAGCACCCCCTGGCCGTTGAGGTTGAGGTTGTCGATCCGCAGCGCCGTGGCCCGGCCGTCGGCACCCACCGTGAACGTGACGGCGCTGGGGCCGTAGGCGTTCTCGCCAGCGGGCTGGTAGCGGAAGGTGTCGCCGCTCACCGGAGTGAGGGGAAAGGGGATGAGCCGCGGCCCCAGCCTCAGGACGAGGCCGGCGGGGGTGCGCTCCACCGCGATAGGGCCCACGTAAGCGTTGGCATAGCTGCCGGTGTAGGCGGCGGCGGGGCGGGCCGGCAGGGGCCGGGCCGGGGTGACCACGGCGGGGTAGTCCTGCTGCTCCATGGCCTGGAACAGGGGGCGAAGGGCGGCGAGGTAGTCGCGCTGCACCGCTCCGGT
>CAZBMT010000134.1:0-6656 GCA_964492645.1 uncultured Cyanobium sp.
GCAGCGCCTCTGCCTGGGCCTGCCCCTGCTGCTGCCCGAGCCCCTGAAGCTGGCCGAGGTGGTGATGCCGCCAGACGCCGAACCTTCAGCCGTCAAGGCGGTTGCGGTCGAACCAGAGCAGGCCCCCGAAGAGTCCGAGGGCCCCGACCTGGATCAGGAAATCCGCTGAGGCCACCTCCGAGCCTGAGGAAGCCCTCAGGGCCATGGTGGCCAGGCCAAGGCCGGCGGAGGCCACCAGGGCAAACCACAGAGCCCTCCTGAGCCCCCGCCAGGGGGTCCTTGCTTCGCTGAGCAGGCGCTGGCGCAGCGCCGGATCCAGGGATCGGTTCGGGTTGGATCCCATGGAGTGGTGGCAGGAAGGTGGTGATCCGGCGAATGCTAATTTCTTGGCGGATGCCGGTGTAGCTCAGGGGTAGAGCAACTGATTCGTAATCAGTAGGTCGTCGGTTCAAATCCGATCACCGGCTTCTTCGCTCACCCTGCTCCCGTTGCCAGCCGGCCGCCCTCTGACGACCGACGCCCCTGCCCCTGAAGGCTGCACCGGTGATGTGCCCAACGGCCATGGATGATCTGAAGGCGTGCCATGAAGGCCTTCTGGAGCGCCACCACGGGGCCCTCTGCCAGGCAGCTGAACGTCTTCTGGAGGAACAGGCCTGGTCGCTGGCGACGACGGCCCTGCTGCTGCATACCAAAGCCCCGGGCTGCAGCCAGATGGTGGCCGTCGGGGAGCTGGGACGCTGGATCGAGCACCTCGGCCCGGATCTTGATGCCTTTGTGCGGCTGCGGCGCCAGGGGCTCGACGTGGGGGAGGCCTATGCCAGGTGTCGCGCCGTCGAAGGGGAAACTTTCCTCGGGGCCTGGGAGGGCCTGAAGGGAACGCGGCCCCTGGTCAGCCACGACGATCTGCATGAATTCGCGGTGCTGTCGCAGCAGGGGTTTTCGCGATCACCCCGGAACCTTCTGGTGGTGGTGAACTGGGGCGAACGGGTGACGGCATTTCTGGTGGCCTGCGATCGACAGCGGAAACGGACACCACCTGCAGGGCCGGACTGAAGCTTCAGTCGTCGTCGTCGGTGGAGCCGGCGGGGATCAGGCGAATCTGCTTGCGGCCCAGCTTGATCTCGAATTCATCGCCGGGCTGCAGGTCGAGCATGGCGGTGTAAGCCTTGCCCACAAGGAGATTGCCATTCCCCTGGACGGTGGCCACGTAGCTGAGTTTTCGGCCACCTTTGGAGGCACTCTTGCCACCACCTTCGCCCAGGCTGACGCCCTTGGCTTCCAGCAGAGCCTCGTAAAAGGCCGTGAAATTCAGACGCTCCGCTCCGTCCTTCTTGGTGCTGACGTAGCCGCAACCACGCACCAGATCGGATTTCGAGACATCGCCCAGTTCCTTGACCTTGGCCAGGAGTTCAGATCCGGTAAGCATCGGAAGCAGAAAAGACCTTTCGAAGCACACTATAAAGGTTTCGTCGCTTGTCGCCATTGGAGGATCTGCCGATCCTGCGCAGCCGGTGGACGCACAGCCTGTGACGCTCACCGATGAAGCTCGGACCATGGAGGCCTGGCAATTGATGCCGCGAACCAACGCAAACCTCGGCTGGCTTCTGCAGGCACGATGGCTGCGCCTGCCGCGCGATGGCAGGCGCAGGGGTCAGCAGAACTCGATGGGCCACTCCACCTTGACCACATCGAAGTCGTCACCACCGAGACGATTGAGTTCTCCAGCGGCGCGCACGGCCGCCTCGTGCGTATGGAAGAGATAGGCCGAGGTCGGTTCGCTCACGTCCCCGAGGCCCTGGTCGTCGGGACGGATGGAGACGTAGGAACCGTCAGAGAGACGCTGCAGCACATAGCGCTCGGCCTGGGTGCATTCCAGGGGATGGGCCGGATCGATCTCGGGTGCCCAGAAATGCATCACAACCCCCTTGAGTGACCCTTCTGAACTACTCCAGTGGACCCGCTGGCCGCGAGGGTGCGCCACATGTCGTTGCAACCTGCCCGGTTCGCCCCCTCATGTCTCATTGCCACCGAAGTCGTCGTCATAGCCCTCGTAGGGCTCGAATTCACTCCAGCCTGGGCTGGCGTTCTGCAGCAACCCGTAACGGGCATCCACGTCATTCATCAGAGTGTTGCCGGTGGGCACCGTGTCGCAGGTGATCGACCCATCGGCGGCGGTCACGCAGTTCTCGAACTGCACGTTCGCCAGCGCCCTGCCCCCTCCACCAACCAGGAGGATCAGCAGGAGACCGGCCAGAGAGCCCCACCGGACACTGACAAGGGGGCGGGCGACGTCGCCGGGATTCGGATCGTCGGCCATCACCGGAGGGGGCATCTGCTGGGATGATGGCACCGCTTCAACACACGCACCGATGTACACCGACTGGACAGCCGTGATCCTGCTGCTGCTCACGGCGGCCCCCCTGGCCGTGGTCGTCGCCACCGCCGCCTTCTTCATCTGGCGGAAGAAGCGGACCTCGAAGTGACCATCCGGAAGAGGATCCCCTCGTTTGCCATGGTGGGGGAGCGACCCTTGCCAAGGCAGTCGAGACAGGTGCGGTATCTCTGATCATCAATGCGCAGCAGGCCGCTGCCGCCGCACTGGGGGCAGCGGCTCTGACCGAGGGACTGGCCCATCGATCCGGAGGCAGGAACCTGAACAGCCATGGCCGGTTCGCTGGGGGTTGTTTTCATCTCCTCACTGTGCCTTGCCCAGACCCCCTGGATCCCGAAATCTTCCTTAAGGATTGGCACCCTGTTCCCGGCGCAGACAACACTGCAGGTCTTGCAGGCTCATCCCCGCCAGCAGCTCCGGGGCACTGATCCTGCTCCCCGGCGGTACCAGACCAAGGCTGGCGGCCAGGGCCCCAATCACGCCGGGGGCATCCAGGCCCCGGCGCCGCAGACCGGCCAGCCCTTCGGCCCCCTCCCTCTTGCTCAGCCGCTCCCCCTGGCCATCCCGCCACAGGGGCACATGGGCATAGGACGGCGGGTCGGCGGCGAGGGCGGCCATCACGGCCACCTGGGCCCCGGTGGAGGGCCAGAGGTCCTCCCCCCTCACCACCTCGCTGATGCCCAACAGCAGCTCGTCCACGGCCGTGGCCAGGTGGTAGGCCACCACCCCGTCGGCCCGGCGCAGCACCACGTCCCCCACCTCGGCGGGTCCGTCCTGGCTGCCTTCGGGCCCGCAGCGCTCCTGCCAGCGCAGGACACCGGACTCCAGACGCAGACGCCAGCTGGGCAGCCGCCCGCCCTTGGGGCCCCACAGGGCCGGGGTGTTCCGGCAGTGGCCCGGATAGACCGCCAGCGCCCCATGGGGTGCGGAAACATCGGCCAGCAGCCGCCGGCTGCAGCGGCAGGGATAGAGGCGTCCGGCCTGGCGCAGGGCCGAAAGCACGGTGGCGTAGACCCCGCGGTGGGCGCTCTGGCGGACCACAGGCCCATCCCAGTGCAGACCCAGCCAGCGCAGATCCTCGAGGATCGCAGCCTCGGCGCCCGGCCGGTTACGGGGGCCGTCGAGATCATCGATGCGCAGAAGCCAGAGTCCGCCCCTCAGCCGGGCTTCAAGCCAGCCGATCAGGGCGGTGCGGAGGTTGCCCCGGTGCAGGGGACCTGTGGGGGACGGGGCGAAACGGCTGCAGTAACGGCGTCGCCGGAGCTCCAGGCCCGAGGCGAAGCGTTCCCGCAGATGCAGGGGGAGTCGGAGGGATGGACCGCCGGCCCCTGCGGCCGCCGCCATGGCCGGGGACGGAGGTGGTGGATCAGCCCTGGACCTTGTCCTTGAAGAGCTTGCCTGCAGTGAAGGCAGGCACACGCTTGGCGGGGATCTTGATCTTCTCGCCGGTCTTGGGGTTCAGACCCTGACGGGCGGACCGCTCACGGGGCTCGAATGAGCCGAAACCGAGGATGGAGACCTTCTTGCCCTCGACCACCGAATCGACGATGGTTTCGATGGCGGCATCGACGACGAGGGAGACATCGGTCTTGGTGAGCTCCGTGCGGGCAGCCACGATGTTGACGAGATCAGCTTTGTTCATTTTTGGGGGAGCCTCCGGGTAGGTGGCGATGGCGGGGGTTCGGGTCGTCGCGTGAGGGAGGCGAATCGGAAGTCCCCGACCGCCCGGTGAGTTCAGCGCGCCAATCGTATGGGTGTTGCGGCGGGGCCGCAACAGGAGAAGTCCACTCATGACAGCGGTTTGGGGGGCAGGGGGGCGCCTTTGGGGTGTTCTGTGCTAGCGCGCGGCGACCTCCAGCCCGCCCCCGGGGGCCTGCCCCGCCAGGACCTCCAGATCCAGCCCCCTCAGCAGTTCGGCGCCCTGCTCCACCAGCTTCCCCCCCCTCAGGGCCCCCAGCCCGGCGCCGCTGGCGATCCAGCCGGGGGAGCCGGGTGGCAGCCAAAGTCGCAGTCGCTCGACGCTGCGAAGCTGGCGCCCCCAGTGGAACGTGCCCCGCCGCCGCAGGGGGGCAACCCGGGCCGGCGCCACCGGAACCAGCAGCCGGCCGCAGAACAGGCCGCCCCGCCGGTCCCCCGCCGCCGGGGCGACATGCACGGTGCAGGCGCCCGGGGACGGCCCCGGCGTCCAGAGCAGCCGCACGTCAGGCTCCAGCTGGTGCTCCTCGGCGAAGGTGTGCAGGGGCTCCACTCCCGGCAGGAGGTAGGCCTCCTGTTCCTGGACGAGAACCGGCCATCCCAGGGCCTGCTGCAGACGGCGGCAGCGGCCGTGGCCGTCGCGACCGGTGAGCAGGATCCAGGCCCGTGGCGGCCCGTTCCCCGCCGCCCGGTGGCGGGGGCGGCCGGCCAGGAAGCGCAGGTTGGCCCGCGTGTAGGCGGGGCAGTCGATCAGCAGATCGACGCCGGCCCCCTGCAGCAGCCAGGCGCTGCCCCCCTGGCTCTCGCGGCTGGGGGCGAACAGCCACAGTCCCGGCCGCACCGGCAGGGGCGGACGGCCCTCCTCAGACGGCAACAGGGCGGCGGGGGAAGCGTTCATCGCCCCATTGAACCCCCGTCGGCAGCATCCGGAGGCCCGGCGTAGCCTTGGCGCAATCCTGGCCAGTGATTTGTCGGCGACCCGGATCGGACATCCCTGGCCACTGGGGGCCTCCGTCACCCGCAGGGGCGTCAATTTCTCCGTGGTGGCCCCGCTGGCCACCCGCATCGAGCTGCTGATCTTCGCGGACGGATCCGCCCGTGAGCCCCTGGAGGTGATCGACCTCGACCCCGGTCACCGCTCCGGTGAGCACTGGCATGTGGAGGTGGAAGGCCTCGGGATCGGCTGCTGCTACGGCTACCGGGTGTTCGGCCCGATCCAGCCGGGGAGCCATGGCTTCAACCCCTCCAAGGTGCTGCTCGATCCCTGCGCCCGGGCGATCACCGGCTGGGATGTCTACCAGCGGGGCGCCGCCGTCGGCGCCATCCCCAACGCCTCCGCCTGCCTCAAGGGGGTGGTCACCGAGCGCGACCGGTTCGACTTCGACGCCGCCCCCCGCCCTCGCCATTCCTGGCAGAAGAGCGTCATCTACGAGCTGCACGTGGGCGGTTTCACCCGGGGCACGGGCTGCCCGGTGCCGGCGGAACGCCAGGGAACCCTGCTGGGGCTGATCGACACCCTGCCCTACCTCCAGTCGATGGGGGTGACGGCGATCGAACTGCTGCCGGTGATGGCCTTCGATCCCCAGGACGCCCCCGCCGGACGGTTCAACCACTGGGGCTACAGCCCCGTGAGCTGGATGGCGCCCCATCCGGCCTATCTGGTCGAGCGCGACCCGCTGCAGGGGCGGCACGAGGTGCGCCAGCTGGTGACCGCCTGCCACCAGGCCGGGCTGGAGGTGCTGCTGGATGTGGTCTACAACCACACCAGTGAGGGCAACCAGGAGGGCCCCACCCTGAGCTGGCGGGGGTTCGGCGACGCCCTCTACTACCACCAGACGGCCAGGGGCGACTACCTCGACGTCAGCGGCTGCGGCAACACGATCGCCGCCAACCGCCCCCTGGTGCGGCGCCTCATCCTGGAGTCCCTGCGCTGCTGGAGCACGGAGCTGGGCATCGATGGCTTCCGCTTCGACCTCGGCATCGCCCTGACCCGGGGCGAGGCCCTGGCCCCCCTCGATGCGCCCCCCCTGTTCGAGGAGATGGAGGCGGATCCCGATCTCAGCGATCTGAAGGTGGTGAGCGAACCATGGGACTGCGGCGGCCTCTACCGGCTCGCCGACTTCCCGGCCCGGCGGGTGGCCAGCTGGAACGGCCGCTTCCGCGACGATGTGCGCCGCTTCTGGAAGGGGGACGACCGCACCACCTGGAGCCTGAGTCAGCGCCTGTCAGGCAATCCGGATCTGTTCAACGGCCAGCCCGCTGCGGTGGGCCGCACGATCAACTTCCTCACCGCCCATGACGGCTTCACCCTGGCGGACCTGGTCAGCTTCGACCGCAAGCACAACCTGGCCAACGGCGAGAACGACCGCGACGGCGACAACCACAACAACAGCTGGAACCACGGCGTGGAAGGTCCCTGCACCGACGCCGGCGTGAACGGCCTGCGGGACCGGCAACTGCGCAACCTGCTGGCCACCCTGCTGCTGGCCCCCGGGGTGCCGATGCTGCTGATGGGCGATGAGGTGCGCCGCAGCCAGGGGGGCAACAACAACACCTGGTGCCAGAACAA
>CAZBMT010000135.1:0-6614 GCA_964492645.1 uncultured Cyanobium sp.
GGGGTGCCGGGCAGGATGCCGTGGCCCAGGTTGAGGATGTGGCGGCGGCCGCGGGCCTTCCGGACCGTGTCGAGGATCCGCTCCCGGATGGCCTCGGGAGTGCCGAACAGGAGGCCGGGATCCACGTTGCCCTGCACGCCCAGGTGCTGGGGCAGGCGGGCGCATCCATCGGCCATGTCCACGGTCCAGTCGAGGGAGATGAAGTCCACCCCGGTGGCGGCCATGCGCTCCAGCACGCCGGCGCTGCCGGAGATGTAGAGGATCAGGGGGGTGTCGGGGTGGGTGGCCTTCACCTGATCGATCACCCGCTTCTGGTAGGGGGCCGCGAACACGTCGTAGTCGATCGGGCTCAGCTGCCCCGCCCAGGAATCGAACAGCTGCACCACCTGGGCGCCACTGTCGATCTGATAGCGCACGTAGGAGGCGATCGAATCAGCCAGATGGCCCAGCAGCCGGTGCAGCAGGGCGGGCTCCTGGAAGGCCATCGCCTTGATCACCGAGTAGGTCTTGGAGCTCTTCCCCTCCACCGCGTAGGCGGCCAGGGTCCAGGGGGCGCCGACGAAGCCGAGCACGGCGGCCGCGTTGCCCACGTCGGCCCGCAGCCGGCCCAGCACCTCGCCCACGAAGGGCAGGGCCGCAGCCGGGTCCAGGGGACGCAGGGCATCCACCTGGGCCTGGCTGCGGATGGCGGGCTCGATGATCGGCCCCCGGCTTTCGATGATGTCGAAGTCGATGCCCATGCCCGGCAGGGGCGTGAGGATGTCGGAGAAGAGGATCACACCGTCCGGACGGAAGGCGTGGAAGGGCTGCATCGAGATCTCGTAGGAGAGATCGGGGTTCTCGGAGCGCTCGCGGAAGCCGGGGTGGCGGTCGCGCAGGTCGCGGTACACCTTCATGTAGCGGCCCGCCTGGCGCATCATCCAGACCGGGGGCCGCTCCACCTGCTCCCCTCGGGCGGCGCGCAGCAGCAGGGGGGCGGATTCGCTCATGGGGCCGGTCGGAAGGTCAACGGCGAAACCTAACTGAGCACCCCCGGCCTCCGGCCGCTCCTGTCACCAGTCGTGGCATGGGGCCCGGCCTGACCATCACCGGGCTTGAGCTGCTGCAGCAGGCGGAGGAAGTCCGGCTCCTGGCCCAGCAGCCGGGCTTCCTCCAGGGCGCTGGGCAGCAGGGCCGCCAGGGCAGGGCTCAGGCCGATCGGCCCCGGGAGATCCTGCTGGCTGCGGGCCAGGGCCCGGAAGCGACGTAACGCCGACACGGGCCGCACGAGCAGGCAGACGAGCAGGGCCAGAGCGGAGCCCATCAGATAGTCGAGCCAGCGGCTGGGCACGTACCAGTCGATGAGGACGCCATAGCCCACGAAGGTGACACCGCTGGAGATCAGGGCGGTGCGCAGGTGGGGCAGCAGGCCCAGCAGCAGTAACAGCGCCGTGGTGCCACCCATCACGATCGCCACGGTCACTGGATCGACCCCCAGGGTGTTGAACACCAGCCAGGGCATCAGAACCCCCAGGCTGACCCCCACCATGCGATCGCGCACCCGCACCAGGGTGGCGCCCAGGCTGTCGTTGAGCAGCAGGACCACCCCGAAGTAGAGGTACTTGGGTGTCACGGCGCCGACGCCGAGGCCGATGCCCAGGGCCAGCATCGACACCACCAGCTTGCGCCAGAAAAAGGGATCGGCGAAGCGCTGGCCGAGCCCCCGTGGAGGCAGGCCCAGCTCCGGCTCCGGGGCGCTGTCCATCCCCTCACCGGGCAGCCGCAGCCCCGCCTGCAGCCCCGTCGCCGCTGCCATGCCGATCATCACCGCCAGCAGCTGCTTCCAGGCGACCAGCCAGGTGGCGTCGACACTCAGCAACGGCAGCACCGCCAGCACCGCCAGCAGGTTGCGCACCATCAGCAGCCGGTCGGGCAGGGCCTGACCCAGGACCTGGGCGCAGGCGGTGACCACCGCGAACTGCCAGACCTGGGGAGCCTGCAGCAGCGGGCGCAGGCCGGTGCCCAGTCCCAGGCCAACGGCCACCACCAGGGGAAGCAGCAGGTACACCGGCGTGGGCCAGTGGTCGAAGCGGGGACGCACCATCAGGGCGGCGACGACCACGCCGTAGGGCGTCGCCCCCCCCAGGCCGAAACCGCGGCAGATCGACCAGGTGAGACCCGAAGCCAGGGCGATGCAGAGCACCAGCCGCAGCGACCGGTGCCATGGAGCCGCCGGCTCCGCGGCGACAGGGGTCATGGCCGGGGGCTGGCCAGGCCCTGGATCAGGCCCGCCACCAGGCTGATCAGCAGCAGCGCCAGCCAGAACCAGAGCCGGGGCGGGTCGCTGCGCAGGCAGAGCAGCAACAGCGCCAGGCTGAGCCAGGGGAGGGGCCGGCGCCAGGGAGCCAGCAGGGTGCGTCGATCGATCATGAGCGCAGCCCCGCCAGCCAGCGCCAGAACGGCGCCACGTAGCTCACCAGGCTGCGCCGCTCCACCTCGGCCTCCACCTCGGCGGGGGTGCGGGTGGGCAGGGGGCCGGCCGGACCGCGGCCGCGGCTCCAGCGCAGTCCTGAGGGGGTGGTCGCCGCCTCCAGCTCCACCACCGCCAGCACCAGCGGGGCACCCGTGCGTCCCGGCAGCTGGGCGGTGAGGTCGCCGCCGTCGCCATAGGAGCGCTCCCGGGCGCTGGCCATCAGGTTCAGGGCTTCCTCCCGGCTGCCGACCCGGGCCGCCACCTCTTCGGCGCTGACACTTTCGCGCGAGAGACTCAGCAACCTTCCGGCCACCAGGCCGTAGCGCTGCTCGGCGCTGCCGAAACTGTCACGGCTGAGCAGCTGGGGATTGAGCTTGACCTCATCGCCCACCCGCAGGCGCGTGGCGTCGGCGGCGGTGAACAGCACCACCGCCTCCCGGCCGGGGCGAAGGCTGGCCAGGGCGATGCTGCCCAGTCGCTGGCCGGCCAGCACCGGCTGGCCGGCCAGCACCGCCAGGTCGAGCACCTGGCCCGCCACGGGACTGAACACGTCCTGGGCCAGCTCGGCGCTCAGCAGTGCGGCCCGCTCGGCCACCAGCTGGGCGGCCTCCGCCTGCAGCGCGGCCCGACGGACGCGCAGCTCGGCCTGCAGGGCCTCCACCGACGAGATCTCGGCCCGGTTGCGCAGCCACAGGTCCTGGGCGCCGACCCACAGCGGGCTGTAGCGGGCAATCACATCGTCCTTGCGCAGGCTCTCCAGGGCATTGAGCTGGCTTCGCACCGGACGGTTGGTGGCCTCGATCTGCTCGCGGCGGGTCTGCAGGGCCCGCTGGTGGTCGTCGAGGGCGAGGCTCTGCACCTTCAGCACCGCCTGGCGCTGGGCCACGGCCACCAGCCGGGCTGTGGTGGCCTGGGGGCTGCCCTCCGGCCCGACCCCAGGCCCTGGAGCGCTCTGGCCCACCTGACTCAGGGTCAGCAGCAGCTGGCCGGCCTGCACCCGATCGCCCACGGCCACCCTGAGATCCTGGACTTCGCCGGGGCCACGGGCATAGAAGCCGCGGCGGGCATCGGGCGGTGCCATCACCCCCATGCCGCGCACGATCACCGGAATGGCTGGGGTGAGTGCCCAAACGCCAGTGGCGGCGGCCACCAGCAAGGTGGGCAGGATGGCGTAGATCCGGCCGAGCGTGGCAGGGGCCATGGGGGCCGGTGAAGTCCGCGACGGGCCTGAGAGTCCCAAATCGTAGAGGAAGATCGCTCCGCATTTGGGCTACTTTTGGCGCCACAGTGCGTCCCCGTTTTGAAGGCCTTTTGCCTGTCCCGATGTGCAGGCGCGATCGGCAGCGTCAGGCCCCTGGCTGCCCTTGCCGCGCTGGTGGCGCTGGCGATGCCGTCTTCCCCGGCGATGGCCCAGGTCCTCAGTCTGGAGCAGGTGCTGCAGCAGGCGCTGCCCAGTTCCCTGCGGCTGGAGCAGGCCCGCCGCCAGCTCCAGCGCGACGGAGCCCTGGTGCAGCTGAACCAAGCCCTGCTGCTGCCGCGCCTGAGCCTGGTGGGCCTCGCCAGCTACACCGGCGTGAACAGCTCGGTGGGGCTGCTCACCAACCTCCCCACCCTCGGCGACATCAGCTTCGCCCTGCAGCCGAACGGTTATGCCGAGCTGCGCAACAGCTTCGCCAACGTGGGGCTGCTGGTCGATGCCGACCTGCTGCCCCTGGGCCGCCTGGCCCTGCTGAGGGCCAGCCGCGAACAGCAGCGCAGCGGTGAAGCCACCCTGCGGGAGACTGAGCGGCAGGCCCGCTTCGAGCTGGTCACCACCTACCGCCAACTGCAGCTCAGCCAGTCCCTGCTGCCCGTGTGGTCCGAGGCCCTGGAGGGTTCCACGGCCCTGGAGCGCACCGTGGCCAGTTTTCTGAGCAATGGACTGGCAGCCCGGCTGGATCTGGAGCGGGCCCGGGCCCTGCGCGCCTCCGACCAGATGGGGCTGGAGCAGACCCAGGCCCGCCTGTTGTCGGACCGGGAGCGGCTGGCCGCCCTGATGGGCCTGGCCAGCGGCAGCGACCTGCGCGCCGCCGATCCGATCCGCGAACAACCGCCCTGGCCCCTGGATCTGGCGGCCACCGTGGAGGCGTCCCTGCGGCAACGGCCCCTGCTGGAGGCCCTGCGGCGCCAGCAGCTTGCCCAGGCCCAGGAGGCCCGGGCGGCGCGGGCCACCCTGATGCCCTCTCTCGCCCTGGTCGCCGGGGTTGGCTATAGCGGCAACCGCCTGGCGGTGCCGGTGCTGCGGCAGGGCGGAACGCTTCGGGGCGCGTCGGAGCTGCCCCTGCCGGACCTGAACCCGAACGGCTCGGCCAGCGGCAGCTTCAGCAACTGGGGCGCGGCCCTGCTGCTGCGCCAGCCGCTCTGGGATGGCGGCAGGGCGGCGGCAACGGCAAGGCTTGCCGAGCGACAGGCCGACCTGCTGGCCGCGGATGCGGATCTGGCCCGGCAGCGAATTCGCCAGGATGTCAGCCAGGCGTGGAGCGACCTGCACAGCTCAGCCGCAGCGATCGCGGCGTTGCGGGAGAGCGTGCGGGCCGGCGAGAGGGCCCTGCGCGATGCCCAGCTTCGCTATCGGGCCCTGGTGGATCCGCTCACCGAGGTGCTGCTGGTGCAGCGGGACCTCCAGGCCAGCCGTGCGGCCCTCCTGACCAGCCTCACCCGCCAGGCCCTCGACCGGGCCCTGCTCGAGCGGGAGACCGGACTGGACGATCCGACGGCCGCAGCAGCCGGAGCCTCGGTGCCATCGATGGCTGACGCACGCTGAACCTCCGGGCGCGACGCTGTCATCGCTGTCGCCCCGAGGGAGGGTCGATGGGCCCGAACCGGCTGATCAGGACCCCAAGCACCACGGCGGTATACAGAAGACCCAGAACGGCCAGGGCCACGGAGGCCAGGCGGGCAGCGGGTCTGACCGGTGTGAGGTCCCCATACCCGAGGGTGGTGAGGCTGACGAAGGAGAAGTAATGGAGTCGCTGCACGGTCTGCTCCCAGCCGACCCCGCCGATGCCCCTGGTGTCCTGTGGCAACACCAGGGTCAGGCCGTTGATGTTGTCGCGAAAGCTTCCGGGCTGGAGGCTCTCCAGCAGCACCAGCACCAGGCCCCCGCCCAGGCCCAGCAGCAGATAACCGGCGGTGGCGCCGGCCAGGACAGCGCCGTCCACCCGCTCCTCGGCGGCAAGGCAGTGGATCAGCCGCCGCAGGCAGAGGCCGAGGAACAGGGTGTAGAGCACCAGCAGGGCAGGACCGACCAGGTGCAGCAGATCAGGACGCAGCAGCCAGAGGATCTCCGCCGCCATACAGGTCAGACCCACGGGGCGATGCAGCCGCCAGAGGCCCTGGGGATCGCCCAGGCTCTCGATCGGTGGCTGGCGGAAGGTCAGTACGGCGGTGAGATACAGATACCCCAGCCAGGGCAGCCTCGCCTGGGAACCCGTGAACAGCAGACCGGCGATCACCAGCAAGGTGGTGATGAGCAGATGGCCGTAGAAGCCTCGGCGGTGGCGGGATCCGGGTCTCAGGACTCGCCGGGCCGGGGCCTGGCAAGGCTGCGGGACTCGTCAAGGCGGAACACCACCACGCTCAGGGGCGGCAGGCACAGCTCCAGGGAGTTCTCGTAGTCGTGGATGGCCCAGGCATCGGTGAAGCGGCCGCCCAGGTTGCCGAGGTTGCTGCCGCCGTAGCGGCTGCTGTCGGTGTTGAAGACCTCGGCGTAGAAACCCTCCAGGGGGACGCCCACCCGGTAGTGGGAGTGGCTCTGGGGGGTGAAGTTGGCCACCACCACCACCCAGCTGCCGCTGCCGCTGTCGCGGCGCATGAAGCTGATCACCGAGTGGCGGTTGTCGTTGCAGTCGATCCACTGGAAGCCGTACTGGTCGAAGTCGTCCCCCCAGAGGGCAGGCTCTGACTTGTAGAAGACGTTGAGGTCGTCCACCAGGTTGAGCAGGCCCTGGTGGGCCTCGTACTGGAGCAGTTCCCACTGCAGATCGCCCCAGACGTTCCATTCGGCCCTCTGGCCGAACTCCATCCCCATGAAGATCGTCTTCTTGCCCGGGTGGGTCCACATGTAGGCCAGCAGGGCGCGCACGTTGGCGAACTTCTGCCAGTCGTCGCCAGGCATCTTGTG
>CAZBMT010000136.1:0-4450 GCA_964492645.1 uncultured Cyanobium sp.
GGGTCGGCGATCCAGCGGCTCAGCTCGGCGCGGATGCGGTAGCGGTCGTCGGGCACGAGGCGGCGCTCCACGAGCCGGTGACCGGCCGCCTCCATCCGCTGCTGCAGGGCGTCGCCCGAGGCGTCGTCGGCGAGGCTGCGGGTGTCGGAGACCGTGAGCAGGGCGATGGAGAGGCTCACGGATCCTTGGGCTGGACTGGCCCTGACGCTAGGGCGGGGAGCGCCTCTGGCACACTGACAGTCCAGGAAAGCAGGCCAGGCGGGGAGCCCGGGGATGCGCTGGAAACGGCTGGTGCTGCAGCTCTACACGCGTCACGACCGCGAGCTGGCCGCGGCCATGACCAGCTTCTTCTTCGTCGGCCCCATCGGCGGCGCCATCGCCCTGGTGATCGGGCTGCTGGTGTGACGCGGCATCGCTCAGGCCGCCACCGCCTCCACCACCGCCACCGGCGACGGTGTCGGGTGGATCCCCCCCAGCCGCAGGCCGGCGCGTTCCAGAAGCTGCGCGTACTCCGTGGGGGTGCGCTCCCGGCCGCCCTCGGTCATCACCAGCATGTTGAGATCGAGCAGCTTGCCCGGGGCCGGATCGTTGCCCGGGGGGATCACCTGCTCGAGGATCAGCAGGCGCCCGCCGGGGGCCAGGCCGGCACGGATGTGGCCGAGGATCGTCAGGCAGGCGTCATCGCCCCAGTCGTGGAGGATGTGCTTGAGCAGGTAGGTGTCGCCGCCGGCCGGCACCTGCGCGAAGAAATCGCCAGAGGCGATGGTGAGACGCCCCTCCAGCTCCGGCGGCACCGCCACGGGCGCCACCACCGCCGGCTGGTCGAAGAGGGTGCCGTGCAGGTGGCCGTGGTGGCGCAGCACGGTCTGCAGCAGCCCGCCGCGGCCGCCACCCACGTCGATCAGGTGGCGGCCGTCGCTGAAGTCCCAGGTGGCCAGCAGGGCCTCGGTTTCGAGGCGGGAGAAGTCGGTCATGGCGCCATCGAAGATCGCGCCGCGCTCGGGGTTGTGGCCGTACCAGTCGAAGACGGGTTCGCCGAAGTGGTGGCGGAAGGCGCTCTCGCCGCTGCGGACGCTGTGGAGCAGGTCGGTCCAGGCGTCGTAGTGCTCGCCGCCGAGCATGCGCACGAACTGGCGCAGGGAGCCGGGGTGGTCGCTGCGCAGCAGCTCCGCCAGGGGGGTGAGCACGAAGCGGCGCGGCTGGCTCTCGCTCTCGGCGAACACGCCCAGGCTGGCCAGACCCCGCAGCAGCCGGAACAGGGACTCGCCGTCGGCGCCACAGCGGCCGGCGAGCTCCTCGGCGGTCAGGCCGTCGGGGCCGGCGGCCGCCAGGTGGTCGGCGATCGCCAGCTCGGCGGCCACATGCAGCATCTGGGTCACCCAGTTGCCGCAGGCCAGCTGAAGGAAAAGGCCGGAGAGATCTGCGCTGGGGTCCATCGAAGCGGGGCGGGGCGTTGCCGGTCTACAGCGGGATCCCGTCTCCGCGGCAGGGCCGCCAGCGGCCCTCGGCCTTCTCCGCCACCAGCGGCGTCAGCGTGAGCTTCAGGGGGGCGCCGGCCGCCACGTCGACCCGCAGGGCGGAGTAGGAGCGGCGCAGGCCGGAGCCCCGGCCGCTGCGGCCGAGGAAGAGGCGGGAGCGGGCGACCACCCGCTCGCTCCCCGCCGGCCCCTCCCGCAGCTCCGGCCCCTCCGGCCGCTGGCGGCGCAGGCTGTAGCCGCTGCCGCCGCAGATCGCCCAGGGGATGCCGGCGTCGCCATGGCCGGTGTCGGCGGTGCTGAGCAGCTCCAGGCAGTGGGCGTGGCCGCTGAAGGCCAGATCGATCAGGGGCCGCCCGGCCGGCAACGGCCCGAGGGCGCCGGCCACCCGATCGAGGGCCCCGCGCAGCCGGGCCCGCACCGCCAGGGTCTGGCCCTGGTCCCACTTGCTGGTCTCGGTGACGTAGGGGGGATGGTGCAGCACCAGCAGCCGGCCCCGCACGTCCGGGTTGCGCCAGGAGGCGATCAGGGACTCAGCGAACCAGTCGAGCTGCTCCTGGTCGACCGCCGGCGGTCCGCCGACGAGCTGCTTGTCGATGTCGCGGATCTGCTCATCGAGCTGCTCGGCCTTGGCGGCCCGGTCGTCGCGGGCGTCCTCGTCACCGCCGAGGGACCCCAGGGAGAGCAGCAGGGAGGTCCGTTCGGCGTCGAGACGCTGGCGGCGCCGGCGCAGCTCCCCGTCGTCGGCGCCGGCCGGCAGCGGCTGGTTGAAGGTGTTGGAGTCGAGGGCGAACACATCGACCCCGGCCCAGCGGAAGGTGTAGTGGCGGTGGGGCAGACGGGTGAAGGCGCCGGGGAGGTAGAGCAGGCAGCGGGCCCCGTCGACCGCGGCGGTGCGGGTGCGGGCGAGGTGCTGCTCCAGCTCGGTCTCGGGCACCGCGCCCAGCCCATCGAGGAAGGCGCGGGCCCAGGCCTGGCCGACGAAGGAGCCGTGCCAGCCCACATCCAGCGGAATCCAGGAGCGCAGCAGCCGCCGCGGCGGTGCCGTGAGGCCGGCGAGCAGCCCCAGCGGCAGGGGCAGGTCGTAGTAGTCGTGGTTGCCGAGCACCGGCAGGAACGGCACCCGGAAGACGAGGCGGTCGTAGCGCAGACGGCGCCAGTCCTCGCCGCCCACGATCCACTCCCGGTAAGGGCGGATGAAGTTGTCGGGGTACTGCTCGCTGGAGCCCACCGGGTAGACGACGTCGCCGGTGTGGAGCAGGAAGCGGGCATCGGCGCCATGGGCGAGCAGCTGCTCCGCCACCCGCCGCTGCGGGGTGTCGCGGCGATGCAGCCCGGTGCCGCTGTCGCCGAGCACCAGGAAGGAGAAGGCCTCGGGGCTGCCCGGATCGCCGTCGATCGCCAGGCGGCAGGGGTCGATGCCGTGGCGGGCGAGGGCGGGATGGCCCCAGCGCACCCGCTCGGCCATGCGGCGGATCTTGGTGGCGACGCCCGCCTCGGTGGCCAGATTCATGGGGGCCGGTTCATGGTGGCGGCAGCGGCGCGAACACCGTCAGGGCGCCGGGCAGGCAGGTGAAGGTGACCGGGTCTGCCTCGAGCATCTCGCCATCGATCACAAGCCGCTGGGGCGGGTCGGTGGTGATCGTGATGCGGCTGGCCCGCAGGCACAGGAGATCGGGGTGGTTGGCGGGCGACTGCACCACGGCGGAGGTGAGCAGGGAGGCGAGGGCATTGAGGCCCTGAAGGCGGGTGGCGGGGGAGGCGATGGTGACCTCCAGCAGTCCGTCGTCGGGGATCACCCGCCCGAAGCCCTGGGCCAGCACGGAGGTGGCTGGGGCCACGTTGGCCACGGTGATGGCGGCGGCCTGCACGTCGGTGACGGTGCCGTCGATCTCGACCCGGGCCCGGAACGGCTGCTGGGACGCCAGCTGCTGGGCGCCGGCCAGCACGTAGGCGAGCGGTCCCAGCATCGTCTTGAGCTCCCGGGTGGCGCGATCCACCATCCCGGCCTCGAAGCCGACCCCGGCCAGCAGGGTCATCGGCATGGCGTTGCAGCGGGCCGCATCCACCACCTGGGTGTGGCCGGCCAGGATCGTCTCGCAGGCGGCCACCAGGTCGGTGGGGATGAACAGCGCCGAGGCGAAGGCATTGGCCGTGCCGCGGGGGATGACCCCCAGGGGAATGCCGGTGCCCGCCACCGCCCCCGCCACGGCCGAGACGGTGCCGTCCCCGCCGCAGGCCAGGATCATGGCGTTGCCGGCTTCGTCGGCCGGCCGGGCCTGGAGCAGCGCGACGAGTTTGCGGCACTGGTCGGCCGGGTCTGTATCGGGCCGGGTGAGCAGCACCGTGACCCGGAGCTGGGGTTCGAGGATCGAGCGGATCAGGGCCAGATCGGCGTTGGCATCCCCCTGGCCGGCGACGGGATTGAACAGCAGGTAGGCCGAGCGGCCGTGGGACAGGCCGCGCAGGGCCAGCTCGGCGGTGGCGGCGTTGAGGGCCAGGGGCACGGCGGCCAGATCGCAGGCGCGGATCAGCAGCCCGGCGTCGGGCGCGGTACCTGCCGGCGCCGCCGGATCGAGGAAGGCCACCACCAGGTCCACGTCACCGGCGAGCACCGCGGCGGCCACCTGGATGTCACCCCCTTCGACGAGGGCCGTCAGCGGCGTGACCCGCAGCTGGGCGGTGCGCGGGTCGCCGCGAAGCCCCTCGGCCAGTTCGGCGCTGGCCAGCAGGGGGAAACCGGCCAGCGCCAGCGACTGGCGGTCGAGCCAGTCGAGCAGCGCTTCGCGGCGCGACGCACTTGCCAGCAGCGCCAGGGCATGGGCCATGGCGATCAGGCTACGGGGACAGCGCCGCCAGCTTTCCAGACCCCGCCGCCCGCGGTGGCATCGGCGGCAACGCGTCGGCCAGCACAGGGCGGAGCAGGGGAGTGCCCGGCTTCATGGTGTCGCCGTGGACCAGGCCTTGAGCTGTCG
>CAZBMT010000136.1:4550-6584 GCA_964492645.1 uncultured Cyanobium sp.
TTCTGAAACCTCGGGCCGATGCCTTTGTGGCTCACTGCCTCACGAGACCTTGATGATGCTTTTGCCCTTACGGTTGTTACTGCCGGGAGATGGGGAGTGCTGACCTTCCTGCCATTGGAGATCCATGACCACCAACGAGCTTTCCCATCTGCGTAACATCGGAGCCACCGTTGCCACGAGGCTCCGTGAGGCTGGGATCACCAGCGAGGCTGAGCTCAGAGAGCTTGGGGCTGCCAAAGCCTATGCATTGATGTCTGCCCAATGTCCAGACAAGCATCTTCCAGTCTGTTACTATCTGTACTCTCTGGAAGGTGCCATTCAGGATCGGCATTGGGATGATTTTTCCGAGCAGGAGAAGACCGGGCTCAGGTTGGCGGCAGGGCTGCCAAAGTGAACAGCCCGGCAGCTGCAGCCCGGCAGCTGATTCCGTTCCCCTATGACGACAACTTCGACATCGCCTCCCTTTCCCAGCCGCAGCAGGAGGCTGAGATCTTCAACGTCAAGCCCTATCCCTTGGCAGTCGCGTGACGCCGCTACCATCTTGTCCCTGAGGGCGGCCTGCGCCACACACGCGCTGACCCATGACACGCCGACCCCAGTGGTTCGAAGCACTGACCGGCTTTTCGGAGGCCTCCCCGCAACAGGTTCGTGAGACGATCACGGTGGATGGCGAGACCTTGACATCCCATGGGAATGGGAGGGTTCTGGTCTGTGGCCGGCTGGAGACACCGTCGTTGGCTGAATTGCGGGAGCGGGTTGCTTCCAGCGGCTATCCAGCAGGCACGCTGAAGCTGCGTGAGGTGGTGGCCGATGTTCAGCATCTGCATGCCGAGGCGTCGAATGCCCATGCCCTCTTTCAGGTGGCTTCCCAGTTCAATCTGCTGGAGATGGTCTCACCGGATGTGACGCCGGAGCGCGCCACCAGCTGGATTGCCTGGCGGATCTGGCCAACGCCCTGGGACATGCGGAGGGCCGTCTGTGGGAGATGCGGAACGGCTATCCCCTGGCCTCGGAGGCTGGCCTGGGTGAGATCACGGAGCGTCTGAGGTCCTCGGATGAAGCGGAACGCGACGGCTGGCGACAGCTGCTGCGGATCGGCATTCAGTGGCGGACCCAGGTGACCCTGAAGGACTGCACCCACCTCGTGTCCCAGGTCTACGGGTCCGCCCTGTCCGTGGCCTATTCCAGGCATGCGCCAGCCCTCTGGGCCCCGTTCGCCCGGCTGATCCTGGAAGCCTCCGATGAAGCAACGATCTTCACGGCCATCCTGAACTCGGCTCAGCATGGCAGCAACCGGGTGTTTCTCACCCTTCTCGGTGGCGGAGCCTTTGGCAATCAGACCGACTGGATACTGGACGGCCTCCAGCGAGCCCTGAACCTCCATCGACACGTTGATCTCGATGTGGCCATCGTCAGCCATGGCGCTTCCAAACCGGCCGTCCGACGCCTGGTCAGCCAGTTCCGATCATGAGCTCCGCCCTTGAGATTGAGGAGGTCCATCTCTGGTGGGCGGAGGCCAGGCTGGAGCGGCCCGATGGAATGCCGGTGACACCAGCCGCCTGAGGTTGCCCCGACCCTGCCTAAAGTCTGCCCAACCATGCCTCACGGATTGTGATGCCGCCTGAAGAACAGCCCCTCAGCACGACAGGTTCCGCCGTGGCGCTGCGCTTTGCTGCCGGTGCCGCCCTGGGTGTGCTGGTCGCTTCGGTGCCCTTCGCCGCGGGTCACCCTTTCCAGCTCAGCGCCCTGGAGATGCTGGCCGCCGCCCTGGTGATCACCGCATCAGGGGTGATGGGCTGTCTCTGGGGCGGCCGCTTTCTTGAAGCGCTCTCGAGGGCGCTGGATTCCACCTCCGTGTGAGGTGAGATCCGCCGGAGGCATCGGCAGGCTCCCATGACCTTCCCACGATGGCTGACCAACGTCTGCTCCGATCGTCTGGGTGAGCGTCGCTTCCTGACCATCGATCCGAACGGCTGCCTCATCGACATCGGCAGTCCCTGCTGAACGCCTCGGCAGCCCCTCCAACGGAGCCGC
>CAZBMT010000137.1:0-6544 GCA_964492645.1 uncultured Cyanobium sp.
AGGGCGAGAAGGACTACCGCTCCCTCAAGGCCGAGGACGACGTGCTGGCGGTGGGACTGGGTCGGGCCCTGGAGCTGCTGGCCATGCCCAAGAAGGGCCGCGGCGGCCGCACGGCCCTGAAGGATCTCGGCGTGCCCGAGGGTTCCGAGGAGGCCATCCAGCTCTTCGACGGTCCCTACGGCCTCTACGTCAAGCAGGGCAAGCTGAACGCCTCCCTGCCGGAGGGCACCACCGCCGACACCATCAGTCTGGAGCAGGCGGTGGAGCTGCTGGCCGCCAAGGCCGCCAGCGGCAAGGGGACGTCCCGGGCCCGGACCGGGACCAAGACCCCCGCCAAGGCCGCCGCCAAGCCTTCCGCCCGCAAGTCCGGGGCCAAGGTGGGCACCACCAAGGCGGGCACCTCCAAGGCACCCTCCACCAGGGGCGCGGCCGCCAAGGCCGCCGCAACGTCCACGGACGCCGCCAAGAAGCCCCCCGCCACCACCAAGTCCGGACGGCTGCGGGCCAGCGCCGTGCGAGTGATCAAGCCCGCGGCCAGCTGATGGCCCGCCCCCGCCCCCCCCTGTCGCTGGCGGGACCCCTGCTGAGCCTGCCCCTGCTGCTCACCGCCTGTGGCGGCACGCCCTTCGGCGACGCCCTCTCCCGCAGTTTCTCGCGCGCCCCGGCAGCCCCCGCCGCCCCGGCCCAACCCGCCCGCACCGCCGCTCCGGCCACGCCCGCGCCCACCCCGGCAGCCCCGACCCCGGCGGCAGGCAAGGAGCCTCCGGCCACCGGAGCGACACCGCCGACCCGCCCGGCGGCCGGTGCCACGGGGGCCACCCCGGCGCCGCCGGATGCCCCTGCTGTCCGTCCCGCCCCCTACCGCGTCACCATCCGCCTGCCCCAGGCGGATCCCTCCGCCCCGGCCGAGGTGGTCACCAAGGCCCTGCGGGCCGCCGGGGTGCCCTTTGAGGTGGAGACGATCGAGCGCATGCCCTCCGCCGGTTCCGGGGCCGCCGAGACTCCCGCGGCCCCTGCTGGCGCCGCCAACGGCACCGCCCCCGCCACCTCCCGACCGGCACCGGCGCCGCGCTGACCCGATGACCCCTCCCCTCAGGCGGCAGCTGAGCCACCGCCAGGCGCGCCAGCTGATGGACACCGCCTACCTCGCTGCTGCCACCGCCCTGCTCTGGGTGGCGCTCTACTACCTGCCGGTGGGCAGCCCCCTGTTCCGCCTCGCCCTGCCCCTGCCCCTGGCCCTGCTGCAGCTGCGCCATGGCTGGCGCTGCGCCCTGGAGGGAGCGGTGGTGACCACCCTGCTGCTGGTGGCCCTGATGGGGCCGATCCGGGGCCCCCTGGTGCTGTTCCCCTATGGCCTGCTCTCCCTCTGGCTGGGCTGGGGCTGGCGTCGTCGCAGCAGCTGGTGGCTCACCCTGGGGGTGGGCGGCCTGATCGGGGCCGCCGGCTTCCTGGTGCGGGTGGCCGTGCTCTCGGTGCTGGTGGGCGAGAACCTCTGGGTGGTGATCACCACCGCCGCGGCCAACCTGCTGGACCGGCTGGCGGGGCTGGTGGGTCTGGCGGGCGGGTTCGACCTCGACCAGGTGCAGCTTGCCGCCCTGCTGCTGGTGCTGCTCCAGAACCTGATCGTGGTGCTGGCGCTCCACGCCGTGGCCTACTGGATCTTCCCCCGGCTCGACCAGCCCATCAGCGAGCCGCCGCCTGCCCTGCGGGGCCTGGTGGCCCTCGACCCCCTTTGAGCCTGCCGGGGCGGATCGCCGGCTCCACGGCCGCCGCCGAGGCCTGGGCCAGGCCATGGCGGCAGGGGTGGCGCGACACGGAGGTGCTGGTCCTGCTGGCGGGCACGGACACGGCCGCCGTGTCCGGCATCTCCGCCGCAGGCGCCACCCCCGCCTCCCGCCGCCGCACGGCGGCGGCCGATGCCGAGTTGCTGGTGCTGGGCCCCGCCGGCGAGCGCCCCCATGCCCTGCCACCCCTGCCCGCCGGGGTGTCCCCCGCGCTGATCAGCCATGTGGTGCTGCGGGAGCTGGGCCTGGAGCCCCTGGTGGTCGACCTGGGCTGCCCGGTGGCCCCGGCGGTGGCCCACCTGCGGCTGCCGGGGCCGGCGGGGGCCGGGCCGGCCCGATGCCTGAGCGGCGGTGCGGCCCTCGATCCCCGGCGGCTGGAGGCGTTGCTGGCCCAGGGCCGGCGCTGGGGGGAGCGCCTGGCGCCGGGGAGACCCCTGCTGCTGGCGGAGTGCGTGCCCGGGGGCACCAGCACCGCCCTGGCGGTGCTGACGGGGCTGGGGGTGGCGGCCGATGGACTGGTGAGCGGCAGCCTGCGCCACCCCGACCATGGCCGCAAGGCGGCCCTGGTGGCCCGGGGGCTGGCGGCGGCGCGCCTGGCCGTGGTCGCAGAGGGGGATCTGGCCGCTGCGGTGCGGGTGGCCGCCGCCGTGGGGGATCCGATGCAGCCCCTGGCCGCCGCCGTGGTGCTGGCCGCCGCCGCCGCCGGCCGGCCGGTGCTGCTTGCCGGGGGCAGCCAGATGGCGGCAGTGCTGGCCCTGGCCCTGGCCCTGGCGCCCCCCTCCCTGCGTCCGGCGGTCGCCGCCGCCGCCGCCGTGGGCACGACCGCCTGGGTGGCCCATGAGCCCGACAGCGACCTGGCCCTTCTGCTGCAGCGCATCGGCGCCCGCTGGGGGGTGGAGCCCCTGGCCTTCGCGGCCGACCTGCGCTTCCCCGAGCCCTGCCACCCGGCCCTGGCGGCCTATGAGCGGGGTTACGTGAAGGAGGGCGTGGGGGCGGGGGGCCTGGCCCTGCTCTGGCAGCTCAGCGGCCGCTCCGCCCCGGCCCTTGCCCGCCTCTGCGACCAGGCCTGCGCCACGCTTCTGGGGCCGCCTCCGCCTACGGTCCGCTGAATGGGTGCCCCCTTCCCCCCACCGCCGACCCCGGCCCTGAGCCGCCGCACTCTGTTGCGTTTCGGTGCCGCCTCCGCCCTCACCCTTCTGGTCGGCTGCGATCGCCAGGAGCCGCTGCTGCTGGCCAGCCGTGGCGACCTGCCCGCCGCCTGGTCCCGGCACCTGCCGAAGCCCTGGGGCAGCCAGCTTCTGGAGGATCCCGCCCAGGTGCTGGCCCGGGCGTCCGCTCCCCGGACGGGCCTGCTGCAGCTGAGCGATGGCTGGGCCGGCGAGCTCAGGCCCACCGACCTGCAGCCCATCGGCACCCCGGCCCTGATCGAGCGGCTCACACCGATGGCGGCCCCGCTGGCCCGCCTCCACGGCCCGTCGGCGGCCGCTCCCCTGGCCTTCCCCTGGTCCTACGGGCCCTGGGTCCTGGTGCTGCGCAGCCGCCCCGACCTGGCCCGGCGCCGGTCCGAGGGCTGGGATCTGCTGCTCGACCCCAGCCTGGCCGGCCGGCTGGTGCTGCCCTCCTCCCCCCGGGTGACGATCGCTTTGGTGGGGGAGGACCCGGAGCGCCTGCGGCGGCTGCGCCGCGCCGCCCTGGCCTACGACGACCGGGACGGGCTCAGCCTGCTGCTCACCGGCGAGGCCGAGGCCGCCGTGCTGCCCCGCCAGCGGGTGGTGGGCCTGCTGCGCCGGGATCCCCGGCTGCAGGTGCTGCTGCCCGAGAGCGGCTCCCCCCTGACCTGGAATCTGCTGCTGCGGCCGGCCGGGCCCCATCCGGAGCCGCCCCTGGAGTGGCTGGGGGAGGCCCTGGAGCCCCCCCTGCTGCCGGCCCTGCTGGCGGGCGGCTGGGTGCCGCCCCTGCCCAGGGAGCAGCTGCAGCGGGCCCTGGCGGACTTCCCGGCGGCCATCGCCGCCCTGCTGCTGCCCCCCCAGCCGGTGCTGGAGCGCTGCGTCAGCCTGGCCCCCCTGAACGTCGCCGAGCGGACGGCGCTGCAACGGCTCTGGGATGGGGCCGCCCCGGATCCCGGCGCCTGATCCGCCCGGGCACCCATCCCACCAGTGGACTCAGCCCCAGAGGCGCCGCCGCGGCGCGGCCGCCAGCCGGCGGTGGGTGTCCGCCAGCAGGTCGGGGATGGGCAGCTGCAGTGGACAGCGGGGCAGGCAGGCGCCGCAGCGGCCGCAGGCGGAGGCATCCACCGCCTCCCACCAGTGGCCGGCCCGGCCGATCAGGTTGTAGCGCTCCGTGGCGAAGGGCTCCATGCCATGGCCCACCGCCAGGTTGCGCAGCCGGAGCAGGGCCGGAATCGGCACGGCGTTGGGGCAGGGCAGGCACTGGCGGCACTGACCGCAGCGGTCGGCCCCGAGCCGCTCCCGGCCGGCGGCCTCGAGGCGGGCCAGGGCCGCCGCCAGTGCCCGCCCGTCGGTCGCCGCGTTGGTGGCCGTGGCGGGGGGGCCGGCGTCGGCCAGCCGCACCGCCCAGGCCAGGTCCTCCGGCACGGCGGCCCCCAGGGTGAGGGTGCTGATCCCCTCGGCCAGCAGGAAGCGGTAGGCCAGCTCCAGCGGCGCGAAGGGGGCGCAGTCGGCGACCAGCTCGGGGGGCGGGTCCTGGAGACGGCCGCCCTTGTCGGCCGGGGAGATGGCCATCACACCGATCCCCGCCGCCAGGGCGGCCCGGGCCAGGGGCAGGCGCTCCTGGTCGAACAGGTGCACATGCAGGCTGCAGAAGCCGAAGCGGCCGCTCGCCAGGGCTGCGTCGATCAGGGCGGTGTCGCCGTGGCTGCTGAAGCCCACCTGCCCCACCAGCCCCTCCCCGGTCGCCCAGGCCAGCAGCTCGGCCCCCGGCCCGGTCAGGGCCCAGCCAAGATGCTCCGGCCGGTTGAGGCCGTGCACCGCCAGGTTGTCGAGCCGCCCGACCCCCAGCCGCCGCAGGCAGGCCCGCAACTGGTTCCGGCCGTCGTCCAGGTCCGCTCCGGGCAGCAGCTTGCTGGTCAGCACGAGGGCCGCACGGCCGGCGGGGTCCCGCTCCTCCAGCCGCACGAGGGCCCGGCCAAGGAAGGCCTCGGCCGGGCCGTAGGCGGGGGCCGTCTCGATGTGGTTGATGCCCGCCGCCAGGGCCGCCTCCAGCACCGCCTCCAGCACCGCCGGGGAGTCGAGGGCCCGCATCGTGCCGAGGGTGAAGGCCGACACCGGCCGCCCCCGCCCGAAGGGCCGCCGTGCGGCAGCCGGCGGCGTCAACGGCGGCTCAGAGGCCAGGGGCCCCGGCCTCGGGGCCGTCCTCCGGGCCCGGATCGGCCTCGGCGGCGGTGCGGCCGATGTGGCGGATCAGGTCGGCCGGGGTGGTGCGCTCAAGGAAGCGGCGGAAATCCTCCTGATCCTCGGCATCGGCCTCCGCATCCACCGGGATCGAGGCGTCGGCGACCACCTCCTCCAGCATCCAGATGCCGCTGTCGGTGCGCAGGGCCAGGGCGATGGCATCGCTGGGCCGGGCGTCCAGTTCCAGGGGCCGCTCACCGCCGTTCTGGAGCTTGAGCACGGCCCGGAAGGTGTTGTCCTCGATCGCGTGGATGATCACCCGCTCCAGCCGCAGGCCGCCCGCCTCCAGCAGGCTGGCCATCAGGTCGTGGCTGAGGGGCCGGGGCGGCCGCTCCCGGTTGAGGCCCGAGAGGATGTTCTGGGCCTGGGCCTGGTCGATCCAGATCGGCACCTGCCGGCGGCCGGAAGGGTCCCGCAGCAGAACGATGGGGCTGCGGCTGGCCGCATCCAGGGCGATCCCGGCGACACGCATTTCAACCATGGTCGGGCCCGTCCCTCGCGCGTGTTGGTCCCCGTGAAACGATTATGGCCAGTGCCGCCGCCTCAGGGGATGTTCACCGGACTGGTGCAGGCCATCGGCAGGCTGGAGCGGAGTCCGGCCGGTGTGCGGGTGCGCACCGACCTCGTTCCCCTGGCTCTCGGGGACAGCGTCGCCGTCGATGGGGTCTGCCTCACGGTGGCTGAGCTCCTGGCCGATGGCTTCCGGGCCGATGTCAGCGCGGAGACCCTGGACCGCAGCACCCTGGCGGAACGGGCCGCCTGCGGCGGCCGGGTGAATCTGGAGCCGGCCCTGCGCCTGGCCGACCGGCTCGGTGGCCATCTGGTCAGCGGTCACGTCGATGGCCTCGGGGAGATCACCGCCATCGAGCGGCAGTCCGGGTCCTGGCGGCTGGAGGTGGCCTGGCTGGATCCTGCCTACGGGCGCTACGTCTGCGAGAAGGCGAGCGTGGCCCTCGATGGCATCAGCCTCACGGTGGCCGGCTGCGCGGCCGACGGCAGCCGCTTCTGGATCGCCGTGATTCCCACCACCTGGAGCGGCACGACCCTGGCGGGCCGCCGCGTGGGGGATCGGGTCAATCTGGAGGCCGATCTGCTGGCCAAGTACACCGAGCGGCTGCTGCGACCTGCAGCGGCGCCGCCCCGGGCCACCCTCTCCTCCGCCTGGCTGGCGGAACACGGCTGGGGCTAGGCGCGCCGGGAGGGCCGAGGGGATGCTGCGACAGATCACGTCCCGTTGTCAGTGGCGGCAGTCACCGTCACGCTGGCCACAGTCCGCTCGGTGCCGATGTAGACCCCCGATGCCCCCTCCTCCCGCCAGGCCATGGGGGCGGCCCTGCGCGCCTTCACCCT
>CAZBMT010000138.1:0-6538 GCA_964492645.1 uncultured Cyanobium sp.
CCTGCGGGCGTGGCGATCGGCGCGGAACAGCAGGATCTCGCTGGTGTCGGCGGGGTTGGGGAGGGCCCGCAGGCCGCCGAAGGCCCCCGTGCCGTAGTGCAACGCATGGGTGGCCACCGAGAGGGTGGCCTCGGCAAAGGGGACGCATTGTCCGCCGAACCAGGCATAGGGCAGGAACTGGTGCATGGAGGGCGGTGGCGACGATGCGATCTTCTCATCGCGTTCGGCAGGATGGGGCCATGCATCGACTCGCGTCCATCGCCGGGGACAGGACGGAGGACGACGGCGGCCTCTTCGTGGAGCAGCCACCGGCGCCGGTGGTGCTGCTCAGCAGTGCCGACACGGATCTGCTGGCGGTGGCCCAGCTGCTCGATGCCGAGCCGGAGCTGCTGCCGGCCGCCCTGCGGGCCCTCAACCTGTCGGCCCTGCAGCACCCGGCGGTGATCGATCACTACGTGGCCGGCAGCCTGGCCAGCACCCGGCTGGTGGTGGTGCGGCTGCTGGGGGGGCGCGGTCACTGGAGCTACGGGCTGGAGTGCCTGCGGCAGTGGGCCGCCGCGGCGGAGGGCCGCCAGCTGCTGGTGCTTGCCGGAACGGCCGAGGAGGAGCGGGCCCTGGCCTGTCTCGGCAACCTCGACGGGCCCCTGGCGTCGGCCTGCGCCGCCTGCCTGCGGGAGGGCGGGGCGGCCAACCTGCGCCTTCTGCTGCGCACCCTGGCTGGCCTGCTGGCCGGGGAGCGTCCCGAGCCGCCATGGCCAGCACCGGCCGCCGACCCCCTCCCCCACGACTGGCGCGACGAGCCCGGCTCGCGGGTGGGGGTGATCCTCTACCGGGCCCTCTGGCAGGCGGGGGATCTGGCGCTGATGGAGGCATTGCTGGCCGCCCTGCGCGGCCGGGGACTGGCGCCGCGGGGCCTGTGGGTGAGCAGCCTGCGGGACGGCGCCGTGCAGCGGGGAGTGGCCGATCTGCTGGCCCGGGAAGGGGCGGAGGCGGTGCTCTGCGGTACGGGCTTCGCCTCGGTCTCCTTCGAGGAGGCGGGGCTGGGGGCCCCGCTGTGGGAGCGGCTGGGGGTGCCGGTGCTGCAGGTGCTCTGCAGCGGCCGCAGCCGCGGGGCGTGGAGCGCCAGCAGCATCGGCCTGGCGCCCCTCGACCTCAGCCTCCAGGTGGCCCTGCCGGAACTGGACGGCCGCCTCACCACCCGGGTGGGGGCCTTCAAGGAGAGAAGCTCCACCAGCGAGAGCCTGGCCACGGCCCTGCACCGCTATGTGCCCGACCCGGAGCGCCTCGACTGGATCGCCCGCCTCACCGCCGCCTGGACCGATCTGCGCCGCACACCCGCCGCCGGGCGCCGGGTGGCCCTGGTGCTGGCCAACTACCCCAACCGCAACAGCCGCCTGGCCAATGGCGTCGGCCTCGACACTCCGGCGAGTGCCGCCCTGATGCTCGCCTGGCTGGCGGAGGCCGGCTACGAGCTGGGGGCGCCCGCCGCCCTGCCGGCCGGCGGTGATGCCCTCATCCACCGGCTGCTGGAGGGCCGCAGCAACGACCCGGAAAGCGGCCATCGCCCGCCCCTGGACCACCTGCCCCTGGACACCTACCGGGACTGGTACGCCACCCTGCCGCTGCAGGGCCGCCTGCGGCTGGAGGCGGTCTGGGGGGCACCCGACACCGACGCGGGCCTGGAAACGGCCGCTCTGCCGGATGGGGGCACGGGTCCGGCGTTTCCGGTGCGCGGGCTTCGCTTCGGCCGCGTGGTGGTGCTGATCCAGCCGGAGCGCGGCTACGACCGGGATCCCAGCCTCAGCTACCACAGCGCCGATCTGCCCCCCACCCACGCCTACCTGGCCCAGTACCTCTGGCTGCGCCAGAGCTTCGGCGCCCAGGTGGTGGTGCACGTGGGCAAGCACGGCAACCTGGAATGGCTCCCGGGCAAGGGGCTGGGGCTGTCACAGGACTGCTTCCCCGAGTGGGCCCTCGGTCCCCTGCCGCACCTCTATCCCTTCATCGTCAACGACCCGGGCGAGGGCAGCCAGGCCAAGCGCCGTGCCCAGGCCGTCATCCTCGACCACCTCACCCCGCCCCTGGGCCGGGCCGGGCTGCACGGCGATCTGCAGGGCCTGGAGGCCCTTCTGGATGAGTACTGGGAGGCGCGCCAGCTCGGCAGCGACCGGGCGGGGCTGCTGCGGGAGCGGCTGGGCCAGCGGCTGGAGGAGCTCCAGTTGCCGGCCATGGCCCAGCCGGATCTGGACGGGCGGCTGGAGGCGGCGGACGGCTACCTGTGCGAGCTCAAGGAGGCCCAGATCCGCCTCGGCCTCCACACCTTCGGCACCCTGCCGGCGCCGGCCAGGCTGGCCGAGCTGCTGCTCTGCCTGGCCCGCCCGCCCCAGGCGGGGGAACCGGGGCTCACCCAGGCCCTGGCGGTCGATCTGGGTCTCGACCTCGACCCCTGGTCCGATCCGGAGGACGCCGTCCTCTCCGCCGCCGACCGCGACCGGCTCGCCGCCCTGCGCGACGGCGGCCCCCCGCTGCGCCATGCCGGGGACGGGGTGGCCCTGCTGGAGGCCCTCGCCCTGGCGCTGGTGCGGGAGGTGCTGGGCGGAGCACCCGGGACGCCAGTGGAGACGGCGTGGGCAACCGTGATGCCGGGGGCGGCGACCGAACGGGCCCTGGCGCATCTGCGCCGGGCCCTGCTGCCGCCGCTGCTGGCCTGCGGCGCAGCGGAGCGCCAGGCCCTGCTCACCGGCCTGGCCGGCGGTCGCATCGCCGCCGGACCCTCGGGGGCGCCCACGCGCGGGCGGCCGGACCTGCTGCCCACCGGTCGCAATTTCTACAGCGTCGATCTGCGCGGCCTGCCGACGGAGGCCGCCTGGGACCTGGGCCGGCGCAGCGCCGAGCTGCTGCTGCAGCTCCATCTCCAGGAGGAGGGGGAGGACCTGCGCACCCTTGCCCTCTCGGTCTGGGGCACCGCCACGATGCGCAACGGCGGCGAGGACATCGGCCAGGCCCTGGCCCTGATGGGGGTGCGGCCCGTCTGGGATGGCCCCACCCGCCGGCTCGTGGACGTGGAGGTGATCCCCCTGAACCTGCTCGGCCGGCCACGGGTGGATGTGACCCTGCGCATCTCCGGCCTGTTCCGCGATGCCTTCCCCCAGCTGGTGGGCTGGTTCAACCGGGCCACCAGCCTGGTGGCCGGCCTCGACGAGGCCCCCGAGGACAACCCCCTGGCGGCCTCGGCCCGGCTTGAGGGCCACCGGGGGCGCGTCTACGGATCGGCTCCCGGCGCCTACGGGGCCGGGCTGCAGGGCCTGATCGACAGCGGTCACTGGGAGGATCGCGGCGACCTGGGCGAGGCCTTCCTGAACTGGAGCGCCTGGCGCTACGACGCTGATCCGGCGGATGGCCCCGGTGCCGGCGCCATCGACGCCAGCGCCGATCGGGCCGGCCTGGAACGGCGGCTGACCCAGGTGCAGGTGGTGCTGCACAACCAGGACAACCGGGAGCACGACCTGCTGGATTCCGACGATTACTACCAGTTCCAGGGGGGTCTCAGCGCCGCCGCCGAGCGGCTCCAGGGCCGGGCGCCGGCCCTCTGGTTCGGTGACCATTCCCGCAGCCAGCGGCCCCGGCTGCACCGGCTCGAGCGCGAGTTCGACAAGGTGCTGCGCTCCCGCCTGCTCAATCCCCGCTGGATCGCAGCCATGCAGGAGCATGGCTACAAGGGCGGCTTCGAGATGGCCGCCAGCCTCGATTACCTTTTCGCCTACGACGCCAGCACCGGACGCGTCCCGGACTGGAGCTACGGTGCCATCAGTGCGGCCTGGCTGGAAGACGGGACCGTGCGCGCCTTTCTGGGTCGGTCCAACCCCTGGGCCCTGAGGGACATGGCCGAGCGACTCCTGGAGGCCCACCATCGGGGCCTATGGCAAGGGGCAGATCCCGAGCGACTGGGGCGGCTGCGGCAGCTGGTGCTGGAAAGCGAGAGCCTGGTGGAGCAGCGCTGAACCAGGCTCCCAGCGACCCGGGGATCAGAGCTCCAGATCCCTCACCATCGAGCGGAACGGATCGGTGGTGCCCGGCTTGGCCGGCGCCTGGGAGCCTGCGGGCTGGCTCTGGGCCTCGGCCTCCTTCTGCTTCTTGGCCGCCGCAGGCCCACCGGGCAGGTTGGTGGGGATCACGGCCGCCCCCTTCATGCGCTGGCCGAGCTCGGCGGCGCTCATCTGCTGGGCAAACGTTTTCTTGACGGGTTTGGGGATGCCGCCGGTGAGGTTGACCGACCCCTTCTCGGTTGGCTGGATGCCGGCCAGACCGGGGGTCATCTTCTCGACCCGGGCCTCCATCGAGGCCACCTCCGCCACCATCTCCTTCTCACCGGGGCTGTCGGCGTTGCCGGGGAAGGTGTGGCGGATCGTGTTGGACCGCTTCATGAACTTGACATCCCCGAGGCTGCTTGAGGCCTCGGGATCGAGGAAGAAGGTCTCGGCCTTGGGTTTGGCCTTGGCGGCCACCTCGGGCTTGCTCACCGAGGCGGCACGGGAACCGAACAGACGATCGAACAGACCCATCGACGCAAGGAGGAAGGTGTCAGCAAACCCTAGCGGCCGCGGAGCACCAGCCCATGGGTATCCGTACCACAACTCATCAGAAGGCCCCGGCGATCCAGGTCGGCGGCGATCGCTTCGCACACCAGCGGCGTCGGCTGCCAGCGGGTCTGCATGGCGTAGTCGTACCAGACCTCGGCGCCGTCGAAACCCAGATCCGCCGCCGCGGCGATCAGGCGCTGGTGGGGCAGCCGGTAGCGGGCGGGGTGGGCCAGCAGCACCAGGCCCCCGGCAGCGCGGATCGCTCCCACCACCGCCTCGGCCCTCAGGGCCGGCCCCACGACGGCGTTGCCCTGGAGGTAGGGGTGGAGCGTGGGGTGCTCCTCGGCGAAACCCAGGCCCAGCACGTGCACCAGGCAACCCTCCAGCAGGCAGCTGATCTCCACCCCGCGCCAGAGGGTGGGTGCGGCGGCGCCCCGCCGCCGGTGCCCGTCCAGGGCGGCACCGATGGCGCCATGGGCGGCCATGCCGTGGTGGTCGGTGACGGCCAGGTGCTCCAGGCCGATGGCCACCGCCTCCGCCGCCAGAGCCTCCGGGTGGAGGCTGCCGTCGCTGTGGATGGTGTGGCAGTGGAAATTGAAGCGCTCCGGGCAGCTGTCGGCCCGTACCTGGCGCAGCACCGGAGTGAGGGGATGGGCGAGAGCCTCAGGCCGCAGCACCGCTGCTCTCCTGCTGGACCAGCCGTTCGGCACGCAGCCGCCGCCAGCGCGCGTAGAACTGGATCGAAGCGGCCATGAACACCACCAGGGCCACCAGGAACCAGGTGGCGGCACCGGTGGGGAACTGGTTCTTGAAGACCACCAGCATCACCACCAGCACCAGCATCAGGGTGGGCAGTTCGTTGAGGGCCCGCAGCTGGCGGCCGCTCCACTGGCATTCACCCCGCTGCAGTTGCCCCAGCAGCCGGTAGCAGAGGTGGTGGTAGACGAGCAGGCCCGCCACGACGGCCAGCTTGGCGTGCATCCAGGCCTGCTTCAGCCAGAGGGGCTCCACCAGCAGCAGGCCCACCGCCATCGCCACGGCCACCACCATGCCCGGGGTGGTGATGATGTTGGCCAGGCGCCGCTCCATCAACCCGTACTGCTCCTCGAAAGCCTGCCGCAGGGGCGGCTCCAGCTCCGCGGCTTCCTGGTGATAGATGAACAGGCGCACCAGGTAGAACAGCCCGGCGAACCAGACCACCACCCCGACGATGTGGAGGGTCTTGAACCAGAGGTAGGCCTCGGGGGGCCAGGTCACGGCGAGGGTCAGGGGCAGTGGCAGCGTCATGTCAGGGCCCGGGGGAGCACGATGGGCGTCGGACAGTCAAGTTAGACGGCATGCGGTGGGCCCGGTTCAGCCTTCCCCCAACAGGCGGCAGCAGCGGCGGGCCACGGCGGCGCTGTAGGCCCGGTCCACGGGACCCAGCCGTGGGCTGATGCCGCCATCGCGGCAATCCACCACGATCCGCTCCCGCCGGCTCTCCTGGTCGCTGACCCGGAGCCGCAACTGCCAGTGGTGCTTGGCGCTGCGACTGATCTCGTCCCCGCAGACCGGACCGACGCAGAGCCCCGGGGACGCCGCCACCGGCGCCGGAACGAACGCCAGCTGCACCAGCAGGGCCAGAAGCAGCCCGGCCCAGCGCCCCGGACCCCAGCGCCCCACGGCTGCCCTCATCCCGCCAGCTCCATGGGTGCCCCGTGGTGGGCATCGGCGGCATCGTTGGCTTCCATGGGGGGATGGAAGTGCTCCCAAACCTGCCGTGCCAGGGCCGGCCCCATCCCGGGGGCGGCGGCGATCTGTTCGAGGCTGGCCAGCTGGATGGCGTCGATCGAGCGGAAGTGGGCCAGCAGATCCCTGACCCGCTTCGGACCCAGCCCGGCGATGTCGCTGAGGCGGGAACGCTTCATCCGCTCGCCCCGCTGCTGGCGGTGGAAGCTGACGGCGAAGCGGTGGGCCTC
>CAZBMT010000139.1:0-6533 GCA_964492645.1 uncultured Cyanobium sp.
CCAGCACGGTGATGCGCAGACTCATGGACCGATGCGCGGGGCAACACCCCGGATGGAACTGCCATCATGCGCCATCCCCTCACCCGACATGGCCACCGCCACCGACCCTTACTGGATGGACTGGCAGGGCCAGGCCCTGATCGTCGGCCCGGGGGGCATCGGCCAGGCGCTGGCGGCCGAGCTGGCCCGGCGGGCCCCGGGCCTGCGGGTCCGCACCGCCGGCCGTCGCGGGGCGGACATCCCGCTGGATCTGGCCGATGACGGCAGCCTCGCCGCGCTGGCGGCCAGCGCGGCCGTCGAGCTGGCGCCGCTGCGGGTGGTGATCAACACCGCCGGGCTGCTGCACGACGGCGCCCTGCAGCCGGAGAAGCGTCTCTCCCAGGTGAACCGCCTGGCCCTGGAGCGCAGCTTCGCCATCAACGCCTTCGGGCCCCTGCTGCTGGCCCAGGCGATCGAGGCCGGCCTAGCTCGCGACCGGCCCGTGCACTTCGCCAGCCTGTCGGCCCGGGTGGGCAGCATCGGCGACAACCGCCTCGGCGGCTGGTATGCCTACCGGGCGGCCAAGGCGGCCCAGAACCAGCTGCTGCGCACCCTGGCGATCGAGTGGCAGCGCCGGCTCCCTTTGGCCTGCGTGACCCTGCTCCATCCCGGCACCACCGCCACCCGTCTCTCGGCCCCCTTCGGCCGCTCCGTGCCCCCCCCGGCCCTGTTCAGCCCCGAGCGGGCCGCCGGCCACCTGCTCGATGTGCTGGAGGGCCGGACGGCCGCCGGCAGCGGCGCCTTCCTCGCCTGGGACGGCTCGCCGGTTCCCTGGTGAGGCAGGGTTGGGGGACGCCGCTCAGGCGGCGTGGCCGCGCAGGATCTCCAGGGGGATCACCTCGAGGGTGGAGAGGGACGAGCTCTCCAGTCGCACCGGCGGGGCCATGCCGTCCTCGTAGGCCTCCAGCCAGCGGGCGGCGCAGACGCACCAGTGGTCCCCGGGACGGAGGCCCGGGAAGTTGTAGGCCGGCACCGGGGTCGAGAGGTCGTTGCCCTGGGCGCGGCTGTAGGTCAGAAACGACTCGTTCACCACGCAGCAGACCGTGTGGCGGCCATGGTCTCCGGGGTCGGCATGGCAGTAACCGTCCCTGAACCATCCGGTGAGAGGGGCACAACTGCACTCCTGCAACGGTTCTCCCAGAACGTTGCGGCTGTCGCCAGGGGGCTGCAGGGGGGAGGCGACCAAGGGCGGCGCGGTGCAGGGACGGGGAGAGTCTGACGGAGGACTGGCACAAATTGCCCCCAGGAGGTTGACGAATTCCGGGGGAGAGGGGTTAAAGGTCTTTCAGCACGACCCCCTTCATGAGCTGGGATTTCACCGAGGATGCGGCCTTCCTGGCCCTCTGCGACGCCTACAAGGAAAGCGGTGAGCCCTCCGCCATGGAGTTTCTGGCCCATGGCGAGGGTGCCTTCCACTTCCAGGAACTGACCCAGAACGCCGCCGGCGAGGGGATCGACCTGAGCGACTCCGACGCCCTTGACGCCTTCCAGCAGGACGTGATCGACAGCCTGGAGGAACTCTGCAGCTGAGGACCCTGGATGCTGATAGCGCCGGGGGCCTTTAGCCGTAGAAGAAGGCGATCTCCTTGTCCTTGAGGCCCTCCCAGCCCGCTTCCCGCAGCCGCTGGTCGAGGGTGGCCTGGTCGAGATGCTTGGCTCCGGTGCGGACGATGCGGTTGCGCATCGACTTCTTCACCCCGCTGCGGGCCCGGCGGCTCTCCAGCTCCATGACCTCGGCGTAGAGGGCGAGCATGGCGTCCGGGATCGGCGTGCCGTCCAGATCCATGCCAGCCGCGATCGCGTCATCGACGCCGCCGGGTCCTGCGATGGCCATGGCCAGGGATGCGAAGGGTGGGCAAAGCCTGCCACGGCAGGGCCCCTGGCCCGCGGGCAGGCAGGCCTCAGGCGCTGAAGTAACGGGCCTGGCTGTGCAGGGCCACCAGGGCGGTGGTGCTCTGTTCCGGCTCCAGCTGGTCGCTCTCGTCCATGGTCAGGCCGATGCGGTCGGTGCCCAGCCAGGCGAGTTGCTGGCGGGAGTCGGCCACGTTGGGACAGGCGGGATAACCGAAGGAGTAGCGGCTGCCCCGGTAGCGCTGTGCCAGCACGTCCCGGAGGGCGGTGGGCTCCGCCGCGGCGAAACCCATCTCCCGGCGGATGCGGGCGTGGGTCCATTCGGCCAGGGCTTCGGCCATCTGGACCGCCAGGCCGTGGAAGTAGAGGTAATCGCTGTAGCGATCGGCCCGGAAGAGCTCCTGGGCGAAGCTGGTGGCCCCTTCGCCCATGGTGACGGCCTGCATCGGCAGCACGTCGCTCGGCCGCGCGGTGCCGTCCGGACCCGGCTCCAGGTCGCGGTAGAAGTCAGCGATGCAATAGCGGTTGCCGCTGCGCTGGCGTGGCAGGGCGAAGCGTCCGAGCTCGACGCCGCCGCAGGCGGCCGCGGCCCCATCGGCCATCGGCCCGGGATCGAACACCACCAGGGCGTTCCCGGCACGGCCGCAGGGGAAGTAGCCATAGGCCACCCGGGGGGTGAGCAGGCCCTCCCGGCGGCAGCGGCCGAGCCACTCCTGCAGCACCGGCTCCGCCTTCCCGGCGAGCATGGCCTCGTAGTCCTCCCGGCTCTGCTGCTGGGTCTTGCGCAACTGCCACTGGCCGGCGAAGAGGGCGTTGCGATCGAGGAAGGCGAACACCTCGTCGATGTCGATCTCTGTCTCGGTGAGCACCCTGGTGCCCCAAAAGGGGGGTGCGATGGCCGGTTCTGCTGGCACCGCCGCGGAGCGTTCCTCGCTGGCCGCCGCCACCGTCTCGGCTGTGACCGTCCCAGCCGGCACCGGCTCGACCCCCGCCGGTGGCTCCCCAGAATCGGCTGGCGTCGCGGAAGCCGCGGGCTCGCCCAGCCCCAGGCCCTCGGGGGCCCCGTCCAGGAAGCCCTGCAGGTCGTCCCAGCGGCCCGCCGCCTTGGCCTCCATCAGGGCGTCCATGAAGCGCAGGTCGGCGAAGGCGTCCCGGCCGTAGATGACCTGGCCCCGGTAGGCCGCTCGGCAGTCGCCATTGACGAAGCGCGGCGTCAGCGCCGCACCGCCGAGGATGACAGGAACGGAGATGCCGACCTCATTGAAGGTTTCCAGGTTGTCCTTCATGAAGGCGGTGGATTTCACCAGCAGACCGCTCATGGCGATGCAGTCGGCGCCGTGCTGCCGCTGGGCCTCCACGATCGCGTCGACGCTCTGCTTGATGCCCAGATTCACCACCTCATAGCCATTGTTGGTGAGGATGATGTCCACCAGGTTTTTGCCAATGTCGTGAACGTCACCCTTGACAGTGGCGATCAGAAACTTGCCCTTGCTGCTGGATTCGCCCTCCTGCCGTTCCATGTGCGGTTCCAGGAAGGCGACGGCCGCCTTCATGGTTTCGGCGCTCTGCAGCACGAAAGGCAATTGCATCTGCCCGGAGCCGAACAGCTCGCCCACGACCTTCATGCCATCCAGCAGGAAGGTGTTGATGATCTTCAGCGGCGGATGCTCCTTCAGGGCCTCCTGCAGGGCGGCCTCCAGACCGATGCGCTCGCCGTCGATGATGTGCTGCCTGAGCCGCTCCTCCAGGGGCAGATCGGCCAGGGACGGTCCTGAGGCCCGCGCTTCCCTGGCGCTCACCCCTTCGAACGCGCTGGTCAGCAGGGTGAGGGGATCGTGGACGCAGATCCCTTCTTCAAAGCGCCGCCGGTCGTGGATCAGGTCGCGACAGATCAACTGGTGTTCCTCGCTGATCTTCGCCAGGGGCAGAATCTTCGCCGGGCTGACGATCGCCGCATCCATGCCCGCCGCGCAGCAGTCATGCAGGAAGACCGAATTCAGCACGATGCGGGCGGCCGGGGAGAGCCCGAAGCTGACGTTGCTGACGCCCAGCACCACGTGGACGCCCGGAAGATCCTGGCGGATGCGGCGGATCGCCTCGATCGTGGCGGCCGCGTTGGCCCGGTCCTCCTCGATGCCGGTGGAGATCGGCAGGGCGAGGGGGTCGTAGAAGATCTCGTGGGCCGGCAGGCCGAACTCGAGCGCATCGCGATAGGCCCGCTGGGCGATGGCGAACTTGCGCTCGGCGGTGCGGGCCATGCCCTCTTCGTCGATCGTTCCCACCACCACGCCGGCTCCGTAATCACGGGCCAGTTCGAGCACCTTGAAGAAGCGCTCGTCGCCGTCTTCGTAGTTGGTGGAATTGAGGATGCACTTGCCGCCGGCCACCTTGAGACCGGCCTCCATCTTCTGCCACTCGGTGGAATCGAGCATCAGTGGCAGGTTGACGTTGGTGACCAGCCGACTCACCAGATCGTGCATGTCCTTCACTCCATCGCGGCCCACGTAGTCGACGTTGACATCGAGCACGTGGGCGTTCTCCTTCACCTGGCCACGGGCCACCGCCACCAGCCCGTCCCAGTCCTCGGCATTGAGCAGCTCGCGCACCTTCTTGGAGCCGCTGGCATTGAGCCGTTCGCCGATGATCAGGAAGGAGTTGTCCTGGAAGTAGGGGGTGACGCCATAGATCGAGGCCACCGCCGGCTCGTAGTGGAGTGGCGGCCGCTCCAGCCGCTGGCGGGGCTGCCGCACCTCGCGGGGGGCGGGCTTCAGGCCAGAGGCGAGATCCGCCAGGGCGCCGATGTGGGCGGGGGTGGTGCCGCAGCAGCCGCCGATCACCTGGACCCCAAGATCCTCGACGAAGTGCATCAGCTGCATCCGCATCTCGGTGGGGGTGAGCCGGTAGTGGGCCACGCCGCCGATGTTCTCCGGCAGCCCCGCATTGGGAATGCAGCTCACCACAAACGGGCTGTGCTGGCTCAGGTAGCGGATGTGCTCCTTCATCTGCTCCGGGCCGGTGGCGCAGTTGAGGCCGAGCACGTCGATCGGGAAGGGCTCCAGGATCGCCACCACCGCGGCGATGTCCGAGCCCACCAGCATCGTGCCGGTGGTCTCCATCGTCACCGAGACCATCAGGGGCCTGCGCTCCCCGGCGGCGGCGAAGGCCTCCTCGATCCCCTGCAGGGCCGCCTTGATCTGCAGCACGTCCTGGCAGGTCTCGACGATGAACAGGTCGACGTCACCGGCGATCAGCCCGGCGGCCTGCTCGCGGAACGAGGCCTTCATCGTGTCGAAGTCGATGTGGCCGAGGGTGGGCAGCTTGGTGGTGGGCCCCATCGAGCCGGCCACGAAGCGGGGCTTGGCCGGGGTGCTGTAGGCGGCGGCCATCTCGCGGGCCAGCTCGGCGGCCCGGCGGTTGATGGCGAAGGACTGGTCCTCGAGGCCGTACTCGGCCAGCACGATCGAGGCGGCCCCGAAGGTGTCGGTCTCGATCACATCGCAACCCACCTCCAGGAACTGGCGGTGCACCGCCTGGACCGCATCGGGCCGGGTGAAGACGAGATGTTCGTTGCAGCCCTCGAGGGCCGCGCCACCGAAATCCTCCGCCGTCAGGTTCATCTCCTGCAGGGAGGTGCCCGTGGCGCCGTCGAAGACGAGCACCGGCCGGCTCGGACCGTGCAGCCACTCGAGGAAGCCGATGCGGTCGGTGGGGTGGTGGATGGCGGTGGTAACGACCATCAGGCGTCGATGCGGATGCGGGTGACCCAGTGGTCATAGGAGGGATCACGGCCCTCCGTGATCGCCGTGAGGCGGTCGCGCAGACGCTCCATCACGGGGCGGTGACTGGAGAGGTCGGTGGATTCGATCCGCCGCACCGGGGTGACCCGGGCGGCGGTGCCGCTGAGGAACACCTCGTCGGCGATCATCAGCTCGGTCTTGTCGACCGCGCGCTCGAGCACGGGGATGTCCATCGCGCGCGCCAGTTCCATGATGCTGGCCCGGGTGATGCCTTCAAGGATGTCCTGATCGACGCCCGGGGTGATCAGCACGCCGTCCCGGACGATGAACAGGTTCATGCCGCTGGCCTCGCTCACCTTGCCGCGGCTGTTGAGCAGCAGGGCCTCATCGAAGCCGCTCTTGACCGCCTCCGTCTTGGCCAGCGAACTGGTGATGTAGGCACCGCTGATCTTGCCCCGCAGGGGCAGGGAGCGGTCCTCCTGGCGGCACCAGCTGCTGATCCGGCAGCTCACACCCTCTGGGGAGAGATAGTCGCCCATCTCGATGCCGTAGATGAGGAAGTCGGTCTGAATGTTGTGCAGGCGCGGGGCGATGCCCAGGTCGCTGGTATAGACGAACGGCCGCAGATAGATCGGGCAGGTGGGCCGGTTGGCCTTGAGAAAGGCGGCGATGGCGTTGTGGACCGTCTCCTCCGGCAGTTCCGTCAGCAGCAGCCGGGCGCTCTGGCTCAGCCTGCGGGCGTGGCGATCGGCGCGGAACAGCAGGATCTCGCTGGTGTCGGCGGGATTGGGGAGGGCGCGCATGCCGCCGAAGCAGCAGGTGCCGTAAAGCAACGCATGGGTGGCCACCGAGAGGGAGGCCACGGCACAGGGGACGCATTGACCGCCGAACCAGGCATAGGGCAGG
>CAZBMT010000140.1:0-6507 GCA_964492645.1 uncultured Cyanobium sp.
TCGGCTCCCCCCATGCCGCTGGTCGCCACGGCCGCCGCCCTGCCCCTGGTCGAGGCCTGTTGGCACGCCTTCGTTCTGGGCGTCGTTCAGGGGCTGACGGAGTTCCTGCCGATCAGCAGCACGGCCCACCTCAAGGTGGTCCCGGTGCTGCTGGGCTGGGGTGACCCAGGGGTGGCCTTCACCGCCGTGATCCAGCTGGGCAGCATCGCCGCCGTGCTCGGCTATTTCCGCAGGGATCTGGCTGAGGTGAGTGCGGGAGTGGCCCGGGCCTTCCGTCATGGTCAGTGGAACGACCCGCCGGCCCGGCTGGGGGTGGCCATCGTGCTGGGCACCGTGCCGATCCTTCTGGCGGGCCTCACGATCAAGGTTCTGTTGCCCGGCTACGAGACCTCCCCCCTGCGCAGCCTGACCTCGATCGCCGTCGTCTCGATCGTGATGGCCCTGCTGCTGGCGGTGGCCGAGCTGGTGGGCCGCCGCCGCCGCCTGCTGGCGGCCGTCACCCCCCGCGACGGCCTGCTGGTGGGGCTGGCCCAGGCCCTGGCCCTGATCCCCGGGGTGTCCCGCTCGGGCAGCACCCTGACGGCGTCGCTGTTCGATGGCTGGCAGCGCTCCGATGCGGCCCGCTTCTCCTTCCTTCTTGGCATTCCCGCCATCACCCTGGCCGGGTTGGTGGAACTCAAGGCAGCTTTCGGCTCTGTTCAGACCGGCGGCGTGATTCCGACGCTGGTGGGCATCGCGGCGGCGGCGGTGGTCTCCTGGCTGGCGATCGCCTGGCTGCTGCGCTTCCTGCAGCAGAACAGCACCTGGATCTTCGTCGGCTACCGGCTGCTGTTCGGTCTGGTGATCCTGCTGGGCTTCCGGGGCCTGGAGGGGACCAGCCCCTGAAGGGGCGGGACCGCCACACTGGAACCAACGTCCCTTCGCCCCGCCGTCATCTCCCGTGTGGAAGGAGCCCTCCTCTGCCCTCGCCGGGCCCACGGCCCTCGCCGGACCGGTCACCCAGCCCCGGCCGGCCCTTGTGGCCACGGTGGAGCCGGGCTCGATCGCCGAGGAGCTGGGTTTCCAGCCAGGTGATCGCCTGCGCAGCATCAACGGCATCCGCCCGCGCGATCTGATCGATGTCCAGGTGCTGCAGGGGGAGGAGGAGCTGGTGCTGGAGGTGGAGGACCCCGACGGCACCCTCCACGTGGTGGAGCTGGAAAAGGATCTGGATGAGGGGCTGGGGCTGGGTTTCAACGAGGCCCTGTTCGACGGCCTGCGCCAGTGCAACAACCACTGCCCCTTCTGCTTCATCGACCAGCAGCCGCCGGGGCGCCGCGACAGCCTTTACCTCAAGGACGACGACTACCGGCTCAGCTTCCTCTACGGCTCCTATCTCACCCTCACCAACCTGACGCCGGCCGACTGGAGCCGCATCGAGGAGCAGCGCCTCTCGCCCCTGTTCGTGTCGGTCCATGCCACCGACCCGGAGCTGCGCAGCCGCCTGCTGGTCAACCCACGGGCCGCCCTGCTGCTGGAGCAGCTGGCCTGGTTCGCCGAGCGGCGTCTCCAGATCCACGCCCAGGTGGTGGTCTGCCCGGGGCTGAACGACGGCGAGGCCCTGGAGCGCACGCTCACCGACCTGGCGCAGTTCGCCACCGGACCCTGGCCCGCCGTGCTCTCCACCGCCGTGGTGCCGGTGGGTCTGACGCGCTTCCGCCCGGCCGGAGACGCCCTCAGACCAGTCGACCGTGAGGTGGCCCTGGAGGTGATCGAGCGGGTCGAGCGTCTGCAGCCCGGCTTCCAGGCCAGCACCGGCAGCCGTTTCGCCTGGCTGTCCGATGAATGGTTCCTGATCGCCGGCCGGCCCCTGCCGCCGCGGGCCAGCTATGAGGATCTGCCCCAGCAGGAAAACGGGGTCGGCAGCATTCGCGCCTTCCTGGAGGAGCTGGAGACGGCCACCCGGGGGCTTCCCGCCGCCATCGCCACCCGGCGCCGCTGCGGCTGGGTGGTGGGCCGCCTCGTCGCCGAGGCCCTGCAGCCTGTGGTGGAGCGGCTCAACCGGGTCGAGGGGCTGGAGCTCGTCCTCCATGGCCTGCCCAGCCCCTACTGGGGCCAGGAGCAGGTGGTCACCGGGCTGCTGACGGGCTCCGACCTGATCGAGGGCCTGCGCGGCCGTGACCTTGGGGAGGAACTGCTGCTGCCGCGGGTGATGCTGCGGGAGGGGCAGGAGGTGTTTCTCGACGACCTCACCCTTGCCGACCTGCGCGATCGTTTGCCGGTGCCGGTTCGATTGCTGGGGGGTGCGGACGATCTGGTGGCCGCCTGCCTCGGCACCCCACGGGGAGATGCTTAAGCTCTGGCTGAAGCGAATGGTCCAACGTGAGGCGCCAACCACTCCTGCTCTCGGCACTGGTGGTGCTTCCGTCGTTCGGCCTCCAGGCGCTGCCGCTGCGGGCCCAGTCAGCCCCAGCCCCGGCAACTCCGAGCCCTTCGGCCCCCGCGGCCCTGCCCCTGGCCCCTGAGGTCAAGGGTCCCAGGCCCAAGTCCAATCCTTCCGTCCTGGCCCCGGCTGCCAAGGAACTGCCCCCGGGTCTCCAGGATCTGGTGGCCCCCAATCCCCTGGCCCTGCCGGTGAAGCCCTCCCAGGTGCGCATACGGGAGCTGCGGCCCCTCGGCCTCGCCGACGTTGAAACTCTGGTCGAGGTCAACAACCCCGAGCTCAAGGCGCTTGCCAGTCAGGTGGAGCAGGCCCAGTCGGCCCTGCGGGCCCAGATCGCCCTCTGGTATCCCACCATCCAGCTCAACGCCAACAACCTGCCCACCTATACCGGCGGCCAGCAGTTCAGCAGCGCCTTCACCGGCACCGGCCAGCAGCCCGGCAACACGATCACGAGCATCTGGCGGATGACGGCGGTGCTCCAGGCCAGCTGGGCCCTGATCAATCCCACCCGCACACCCCAGATCGCCGCCGCCCGCGACCGGTTTGAGCAGGCCAAGAACCAGTACCTCATCGGGCTGCGGACCCGGCGCCTGGAGGCGGCCGAGGCCTTCTTCGATCTCCAGGCCGCCGATGAGTCAGTCCGGATCGGCCAGGAGTCGGTGCGATCGTCGCTGGTGAGTCTGCGGGATGCCAAGGCCCGCTTCCAGGCCGGCGTGGCCACCAAGCTGGAGGTACTGGAGGCGGAAACCCAGCTGGCCCGCGACCAGCAACTACTGACCAATGCCCTTCTGTCGGGCAGCCCGGGTCAGCCAGGACAGGCTGACGCCCGACGGAGGCTTGCCACCTTGCTCGATCTGCCCCAGGACGTCACCCCCACCTCGAAGGAGCCGTCCCGGGTGGTGGGCTCCTGGCTGCCCTCCCTGCAGGAGAGCATCATCGCCGCCTACGCCTTCCGTGAGGAGCTCGATAACGTCCTGCTCAACATCTCGATCGCCAACAGCGAAGCGAACACGGCATTGGGTCGGGTGCAGCCGTTCCTGAACATCGCCTATGGCCTGACCGGTGGCCGCACCAGCGGGATTCAGTTCGCCAACCGCAGCACCCCCGGGGTCAACTTCGGTAATGATGGTTGGTCAGTCGAGAACACGGTGGGGTTGAACCTCAACTGGACCCTGTTCGATGGCGGCGCCGCCCGTGCCAATTACCGCCGACAGAAGCAGGTGGCTGAGCAGAACACTTATCAGTTTGCCCAGCAGCGCGACACAATTCGCCAACAGGTGGAAACCAACTTCTACGAGCTGGAGAAGAACAACCGCAACATCACCACCACCTCCCGCGAAGTCATCTCCACCAGGGAATCCCTGCGTCTGGCCCGCCTGCGCTTCCAGGCCGGCGTCACCACCCAGCGGGAGGTGGTCGACACCCAGCGCGACCTCACCCAGGCCGAGGTGCGCTGGTCGACGGCCATCTCCGATTACAACAAGGCCCTGGCCCGGCTGCGGCGCTTCACCGGCCTCGACCAGGTCGGCCTTTGCGAGCGCCAGCCCCTGCCGGCCACAAGCCCGAGGGCGGCCGGCATCTCCGGGATCCCCGTGGAGCCCCAGCCCCTGATCCCGGCCTGCCGGGCGGGCAGCCCCGCCGGGCCCGAGGCGCTGCCGCCGGGGTCCTGACGCCCGTTGTCGTCGCCCCTTCGCCCCGGCCTGACCCTTCCCGCCACGGTGCGCCTGGGTCTCTTCCAGGGGTGCCTGGGATGCCTGGCCGTGATCTTTTCGGGGCTGCTCAACCGGATCATGCTCAGCGAGCTGGGTTTCCCCGGACTGCTGGTGGGTGGAGCCCTCGCCTTTGAGCAATTCGTGGCCCCCTCCAGGGTGCTGTTCGGCCAGATCTCCGATGCCCACCCCCTGGCCTCCCGCCACCGGGTCCCCTATGTGCTGCTGGGCACGGCGGCCTTCTGCCTGCTGGCCGTGCTGTCGGTGCCGCTGATCTTCCAGGTGGGCCGCCTGCTGGAGGACGGCAGCCAGCCCGGTCTGGCCTTCGGGATCGCAGCCCTCTGCGGCCTGTTCGCCCTCTACGGCCTGGCGATCTCCCTGGCCACCACCCCCTACCTGGCCCTGGTGATCGATCGCACCAGCGAGCAGGAGCGGCCCCGGGCCGTCAGCATCATCTGGTGCATGCTCACGGTCGGCATCGTCATCGGGGCGGTGTCCATCGGTGTGAGCCTGCGCTCCCTGGATGGGGTCAGCGACCCGGCGGTGCTGGAAGCCACCCTCTCCCGCTTCATGGCGTCGGTGGCCGGGTTGGTGATGCTGCTCACCGTGGTCGCCACCTGGGGCATGGAGTCACCCCTGCGTGAGCGCAGCGACGGCATGGTGGTTCCGCGGGAGGATGCCATCGGCCTGCGCCAGTCCTGGAGCCTGATCACCTCCAGCCGCCAGGTGCTGATCTTCTTCTCGTTCCTGATCCTGTTCACCCTGGCCCTGTTTCTGCAGGATCCGGTGCTGGAGAGCTATGGCGCCCAGGTGTTCGCCATGCCGATCGCCGCCACTGCCCAGCTCAATGCCTTCTGGGGTGTCGGCACCCTGGTCGGCCTTCTGCTTGCGGGTCTCTGGGTGGTGCCACGGCTGGGGAAGATGGCCACCGCCCGCCTCGGCTGCCAGTTGATCGCCCTGTCCCTGCTGCTGCTGCTCGTGGCGGGCCTGACGGCCCGGATCCCCTTCCTCCAGGCCGTGATGGTGCTGTTCGGCCTGGCGGCCGGCATCGGCACCAACAGCGCCCTGTGCCTGATGCTCGACCTCACTCTTCCCCAGGCCGCCGGGACCTTCGTCGGCGTCTGGGGCCTGGCCCAGGCCCTGTCGCGGGCGATCGGCAAGCTCCTCGGCGGCGGCCTGTACGACATCGGCCGATCCCTGCCCCTGGGGGACGGGCCCTACGGACCCTTCGCCCTGGTGCTGGGTGTTGAGCTGCTGGTGGCCCTGGCGGCCCTGCTGCTGCTCGGCTATGTCAACGTGCGCCAGTTCCGGGAGGACACCTCCCGAAGCCTCAGTCGGGTTCTGGAGATGGAAATGGGATGACGGTCCTCACCCCGCCCCCCCTCGATTCGCGTCTGGAGTCCCTGCTCGACCGGGTCGCCGAGCGTCAACGCGCCGACTTCGGCCACAGCCAGCCGGACCTGAAGGCGGATGGGTCCTTCATCACGGCCTGTGATCGCTGGAGCGACGCCACCCTGGTGGAGGGGCTGGCGGAGCTGTTTCCCGGCGAGGGGGTCCTGAGCGAGGAGGGCCGCCAGCAGGTGCCCGCCACGCCGGCCTACTGGGTGGTGGATCCCCTCGATGGCACCACCAATTTCGCCGCCGGCATCCCCTACTGGGCGATCTCGATGGCCCGCTTCGAGGCCGGTGTGCCGGTCCTGGCGATCCTCGATGTGCCGCCGCTGCGACAACGGATCGTGGCGATCCGGGGGAAGGGGGCCTGGCGCAACGGCAAGCCCATCCCGCCGCCCGCCCTGCAGCTCCACAACGCCGGCTGCGCCTCGCTCTGCAGCCGTTCGATCCGGGTGCTGCAGAAGCTGCCCCACCGTCCGTTCCCCGGCAAGATCCGGCTCCTGGGCGTTGCCAGCCTCAATCTGGTGTCGGTGGCCATGGGGCAGACCATGGTGGCCCTGGAGGCCACGCCGAAGATCTGGGACCTGGCCGCGGCCTGGCTGGTGCTCAAAGAACTGGGCTGTCCCCTGCGCTGGCTGGGGGCGAGCCCCCAAGGGCTTTCGCCCGGCCAGGACCTTGCGCGGACGGACTTCCCGGTGCTCGTGGCGAACCGCCAGGAAACGCTGGAGAGGTTCATGCCGTGGGCAGAAGCCCTGGAGAGCCGGGGTCCCACCAACCCCGTGGTATGATTTTGGACTGCGCCCCAGAGAGCGAGAGCTTGAGGAGGGAGCAGGCTTACGGGATCAGGAGGCGCGAGCCGACGATGTTGTAAGTTTTCTGAGTCGCCGGGAGGCGACGCGCCGCGAGAGCCCCGGAAGGGGTGGAGCGGTCGAACCTGGACAACCAAAAAAGTTTAGGAACTGACGCTTCCACTGCGTCGGTTGC
>CAZBMT010000141.1:0-6482 GCA_964492645.1 uncultured Cyanobium sp.
GCACCGCCGCGCTGCCGCCCATGTCGTACTTCATCATCTCGATCTGGGAGCCGGCCGTCTTGAGGTTGTAGCCGCCGGAATCGAAGGTGAGCCCCTTGCCCACCAGCACCACACGGCGGGTCACCTCCCCGGTGGGCCTGCAGGTGAGATGGATGAACTTGGGGGGCAGGTCGGAGCCCTGGGCCACCCCCAGATAGGCCCCCATGCCGAGGGCCTCGCAATCAGCCCGCTCCAGCACCTTGATCTCGAGCCCGAAGGCGTCGGCGATGGCGGCGGCCTCGTCGGCCAGCGACTGGGGGGTCGCCTTGTTGGGCGGGGCCGCCACCAGCCGCCGGGCCAGTTCCACGCCGCTGCAGGTGGCCGCCACAGGGGCCAGTCCCGCCGCCGCCGCCTCCCCAAGCCCGAGCAGGGTCACCCGGGCCGGCAGGGAGCGGGGCTCGGCCTCGCTCTTGAAGCGCTGGTCGTCATACAGGCCGAGCCGCACCGCCTCCGCCATCGCCGCCGCCGCCGCCGCCGGAGCGAGCCCCTCCAGCGGGAACCACAGGCCAAGCTCCTCAGCACCGGCGCCGGCGGCCGTTCGGGCCGCACCGGCACTGGCCTGGCGCAGGGCGTCGAGCCCGAACTCGGCCGGATCCCCGAGGCCCACCAGGATCAGCGTGGCCGGGGTGCCGCCGGGCCGCTCCAGGGTGACGGTCTGGCCACTCTTGCCCTCGAAGCGACGGCGCTGCAGCCAGCCCTCGAAGGCTTCCCCCACCAGCGCCTCCACCAGGCCCCGCCCACCGCCGCCGCCGCCGGCGAACAGCCCCACCACCAGGGTGTCCCCCGTCCAGCTCTCGATGAGGGGATTTTGGCCGTCCCGGTCAACGGCAAGGCAGCGAAACTCCATGGGCCAAGCGCAGGCGACCCGTGATCGTAGCCAGTTCAACCCTGGCGTTCAGGCGGAATCGGCCGTGAACGGGGTGGCCCAGCGGTCCCGGGTCTCCTTGTTGAAGGGGGGCAGCCAGCGCCGGATCAGGGCCTGCTCCAGGGCCCGGCGGGGGCCGACCGCCGCGGGAACGTCCGACCAGAAGCGGATACTCGGTCGCGCCTCCAGGCCTGCCCGCGCCAGGGCCTCGCCGTAGGCCGCCAGGTAGTCCTTGCAGTCGTGGTCGCCCTTCCAGCGCTGGTCTGCCCGTCCGGTCTCGCCGACGTAGAGCAGCAGGGGCAGCGGCAACTGGGGCGGCCGATCCATCACCAGATAGAGGGCCGCCCCCTGCTGGGGAAGCCGGGGCCAGCGCCAGAAGGACAGGCTCTGGGGGCTGAGACAGAGGGGATCGAGGCGCCGCGCCTGCTCGAGGGGATCGGCGGGGTCGGCGGGGACGGGGAAGAGCTGACCCTGCTGGACGGGGGCGGCGGCACCGGTGGCGGCATAGAGCGGCGCCTGATGGTCGGCGAGGCGGGCCTGCCAGGTGAGCAGCTGCTCGCGCCACAGGGGCAGCGACGGGGCGGGCGGCGCAGCGGCCACCGCGGCCGCCGGGAACAGTTCCCCCTGCCGGCTCATCGGACCCGCCTCCGGGCCGGCGGCAGCACCGGCCCCGGGGCGGCGTCGTAGCGGAACCGGCCGATCCAGCGCTCCACCTGTCCGGGGGAGAGCTCCAGGCGCTGCTGGAGATCGGCCAGATCCCGGAAGGGCTGCCGGGCCCGCTCCTGCAACAGCCAGCGGCAGCGCTCCGGCCCCAGGCCGAGCCGCTCCTGCAGCAGCCTTTCGGACGCCTGGTTGATCGCCAGCGGTGGCGGCAGCGGCGCAGACCTGGGCTGGCCGCGGCGCCGGAAGCGCAGCACCGGCAGCCAGGTCCCCACCAGGGCGGAGGACACCTGGAGCCCGGCGGCCAGATCCCCGGGGCCGGACCACTGCTGCCCTTCGCCCTGGAGCCGGATCAGCCGATCCACCAGGCCGGGCGTGCAGCCGGGCAGCCGCAGCCAGTCGCCGGCCTCGGCGAGGTTGACCTCAAGGCTCCAACCCAGGGCGGCCGCCTGGCGCACCTCGGCCCCATCATGGAACCGCAGCGCCGGGTTCAGGGCCAGCTTGAGGGCGAGCAGCTCCCGTTCGACGGCCTCTTCGACCCCAGGCTCACCGGCACCCATTGCGGCGGCAGCGGTGCCCGCCGGGGGGGCCCCGGACGGCGGCGGCAGGGGCGACAGCTGGCCGGTGGCCTCCAGCAGGCGGCGGGCCAGGGGATCCAGCCAGTGGCGTCCTGCCATGGAGGCCCGCCTGCACGCACATCAGGCCTGAAGCTAGCGGGTGGCTCCCGGCCGGGGCCAGTCGACCAGACCCAGCTGCAGGCCGATGACCACCGCCTGGATCCGGCCCCGGACCCGTAACTTGAGCAGCACGTTGCGCACATGGGTCTTGACGGTGTCGACCGACACCATCAGCTCCCCGGCGATCTCGGAATTGCTCATTCCCCACACCACCCGGTCGAGCACCTGCCGTTCACGGGCACTGAGTCGCTCGTGCCCGGCGGCGGGCTCCTGGCCGGCGCGGTAGGCGCCGATCAGGGATCGGTCCCGGTACAACCCGCCGCCGAGCACGGTCTGCAGGGCTTGCAGACCGGAACCGTGCAGCAGCCGCGACTCCGGCACGATGGCGTCGCAACCGGCGCGCAGGGCCGCCTGGATCAGGGCCAGCTGGTGCTCCTGGGACACCACCAGCAGGGTGCGGACCTCGGGGTGGCCACGCTTGACCTGCACCACCAGGTCGACGCCGCAGCCTTCCTCCAGGCGGTCGCTGACCAGGAGCAGGGAGGGTCGCAGCTGGCGCACCAGGGCCAGCCCCTCGTCGGCGGTGGTGGCGGCACCCAGGATCCGGGCGGGGGTTCCCATGAGCAGGGCGACGTGGGCCCGGCTGCCCAGGCAAAGCACCAACCGGACCCCTTTCAGCAGATCCAGTGCCTGGGTGACATCGTCGCGCACCTGGGACAGGAGGGGGGTGAGGTCCACGGGAACAGAGGGCGCGGCCGCCCCGCTGGCTGATTCCAGCGATTTTCACCAAAAGCTCATCGTTACTTCAGTATCATGGATAGCGGGCCGGGGCCGCGATACGTGGATCCGCACTCCCCAGCCGTGCCCGGCCTCTGCAGAATCGATCCCTTCCGCAGTCCGGAGCCGACGTCCCCATGGCTTTCTTCGACTCCGAGATCGTTCAGGATGAAGCCAAGCGGTTGTTCAGCGATTACCAGCAGCTGATGCAGCTGGGCAGCGAGTACGGCAAGTTCGATCGCGAGGGCAAGAAGCTGTACATCGAGCGGATGGAGGAGATGATGGAGCGCTATCAGGTGTTCATGAAGCGCTTCGAACTGTCCGAGGACTTCCAGGCCAAGCTCACCGTCGAACAGCTGCGCACCCAGCTCGGCCAGTTCGGCCTCACCCCCGAGAAGATGTTCGAACAGATGACCCTCACCCTCGAGCGCATGAAGGGCCAGCTCGATGCGGCGGGCTGATCGGCAGTGAAGGACGTCATCGTGAAGGACGTCATCGTCGTCGGGGCTGGGCTGGCCGGACTGGTGGCCGCCAGGGATCTGCGCCGGGCCGGCCTGTCGGTGCAGGTGATCGAGGCGGCGCCGGCCGTGGGGGGCCGCATGGTCCGGGCGCCCCTGAGGCTGGAGGGGGCCGGGTCGACCGGGGCCCAGCCTCCTGCCTGGATCGACCTGGGCGGCCAGTGGGTGGGAGCCACCCACACCCGCTTCCGCTCCCTGCTCGAGGAGCACGGCCTGCGTCGTTTCCCCTCGCCCCACGACGGCGAGACCGTCCTCTGCTTCGGCTCCCGTCGCTGCACCTTCAGCGGCTTCTTCCAGGGGTTTCCGGAGGGTCAGCCCCCCTCGGTACCCGAGGCGGACTGGCTGGACGCGATGCAGGCCCTGGAGCGGTTCCAGGAGCTGGTGGCGTCCCTGCCGGAGGGCCACCCTCATCACCATCCCGACGCCGCCTCCCTCGACCGGCTGAGCTTCCAGGACTGGATCGAGGCCCACACCCACACCCCCTTCGCCGCCTGGTACTTCGCCTACTTCTGCCGGGCCGTCGGTTTTCTCGGGCCGGCGGAGCCGGACCAGGTGTCATTGCTGCATGTGGCCTGGGGGCAGCGCACGGCCTCCCAGGGCGACCACCCCGAGGAGGAGCTGATCCACGGCGGTGCCGGGCAGCTGCCGGCGCTCCTGGCTAGGGGCCTGGGGGACGCCCTGGTGCTGGGGGAGCCCGTACGGTCCATCGCCCAGCCCGAGGGCCCCTCCGGCCCCGGCGCTGAGGGCGCCGTCACGGTGACCACCGACAACGGCAGCTATCAGGTCCGGGCGGTGATCGTGGCCATGCCTCCGGCGATGGCGGGCCTGATCCGCTTCACACCGGAGCTGCCGGCCGATCGGCTCGCCCTGCAGGAGGGCATGGCCATGGGCCGCTGCACCAAGGTGCTGGTTGCCTACGGCAGCCCCTGGTGGCGGCAGGACGGCCTGGCCGGCATCGGCATCGGCGACCGCCCCTGGGTGGAACTCTGCGCCGACAGCTCCGATCCCGAAACCGGCCTGGGGGTGATCGCCGCCTTTGTGGCGGGCCGCCGCCAGGAGCGCTGGTCGGCCCTGGACGCCGAACAGCGGCGGGCGGCGGTGCTGGGGGATCTGGCCGCCTACTTCGGTCCGATGGCGCTGGAGCCGCTGGATTACGTGGAGAAGGACTGGCCGCGGGAGCCCTTCGTCGGTGGGGCCTTTGCCGGCTGGATGCCCCCCGGGCTATGGACCGGCAGCGGCGAGGCCCTGCTGCGGCCCCACGGCCGGGTGTTCTGGGCCGGCACGGAGGTGGCGGAGCGATGGCCGGGCTTCTTCGAGGGGGCCGTGGCCAGCGGTGAGCGGGCCGCGGCCGATGTGGTCGCCCTGCTGGGCTGAACGATCGCAACACCCCGGCTGCTTACCATCCCCCCAGGCAGGCGGCGGGTGTCGATGGGGGAAGCGGAGCACGCGAATCAGGCAGCGTCGCTGCCGGACGCCCTGGCCCGGGGCATGGCCGACCTGTTCCCAGCCGGCGGGGATCCTGACCCGGACCAGCGTCTCGAGGCCCGGCTGGCGGAGGCGGAACGCCAGGGCCGGCCCCTGCGGGTGAAGCTGGGCATCGATCCCACCGGCAGCGACATCCACCTCGGCCACAGCCTCCTGTTCCGCAAGCTGCGGGCCTTCCAGAACGCCGGCCACACGGCGGTCCTGATCATCGGCGACTTCACGGCCCGCATCGGCGATCCCACCGGCAAGAGCAGCACCCGCGTCCAGCTCGATGCGGGGGCGGTGGAGGCCAATGCCGCCACCTACCTGGCCCAGCTGGGCCAGGGCCAGCCCCCCGAGCGCGCCCTGCTCGACTTCGAGACCCCCGGCCGGCTGGAGGTGCGGCGCAACTCCGAGTGGCTCGCCGGCCTGGCGCTGCCCCAGGTGATCGAGCTGCTGGGCATCAGCACCGTGGGCCAGATGCTGGCCAAGGAGGACTTCGCCAACCGCTACGGCTCGGGCACCCCCATCAGCCTGCACGAGTTTCTCTATCCCCTGCTGCAGGGCTACGACTCGGTGGCCGTCGCGGCCGATCTGGAGCTGGGCGGCACCGACCAGAAGTTCAACGTGGCCATGGGGCGCGACATGCAGCGCCATTTCGGCCAGCGGCCCCAGTTCGGGCTGCTGCTGCCGATTCTGCCTGGCCTCGACGGGGTGCAGAAGATGAGCAAGAGCCTGGGCAACACGGTGGGGCTGATGGAGGACGCCCTCTCGATGTACTCCAAGCTCGAGAAGGTGCCGGACGCGGTGGTGGAGGACTACCTCACCCTGCTCACCGATCTGGACACGGCGACGCTGCCCACCAACCCCCGGGAGCGGCAGAAGGCCATGGCCCTGGAGGTCACCGCCAGCCGCCATGGGCGCGAGGCGGCGCTGCAGGCCCAGGCCGATGCGGGCGCTCTGGTGGGCGCCGGTCTCTTGCCAGCAGGGGGGGCAGGGGACGGACTCCAGGCGGACAGTGTGCCCGAGGCCTCCCTGGCCGGGCTGGCCTTCCCCCTCAAGGCGTTCTATCTGCTCAGCGCCCTGCGGGTCTGCGCCAGCAGCAGCGAGGGGCGGCGCCAGATCCAGGGGGGCGGCGTCCGGCTCGACGGCGAGAAGCTCAGCGACCCCAACCAGGAGTTCGCCAGCGCCGAGGAACTGGACGGCAAGGTGCTGCAGCTGGGCCGGAAAACCTTCCGGCGACTTGTGGCCTGATGGATCCGGCCGAGCGGATCATCCTGGCCCTCGACCGCCCCGACGCCGACGCGGCCCTGGCCCTGGCGGCGGCGGTTCCGGAGCTGCGCTGGGTGAAGGTGGGCCTGGAGCTCTTCACGGCCGCCGGGCCCGCCGTGGTGCGGGAGCTGCGGCGGCGGGGCCTGCGGGTGTTCCTGGATCTGAAGTTCCACGACATCCCCGCCACCATGGCCGGCGCCTGCCGCAGCG
>CAZBMT010000142.1:0-6425 GCA_964492645.1 uncultured Cyanobium sp.
GGCCCCCTCGACCATCGCCATCTGGCGATCATCATCAACGCCGCCGACCCCCTCAGCGAGACCATCGGCCGGCTCTACCAGGCGGCCCGGCTGATCCCCCCGGACCAGGTGATCAGGGTGCGCTTCCCGCCCGGGGAACCCTCGCTGGACCCCGGACTGTTCCGCCGCCTCAAGGCCAGCGTCGACCGGCAGACGCCGGCCCATGTCCAGGTCTATGCGCTGGCCTGGGCGGCTCCGTACCGGGTGGGCTGCCAGTCGATCACCAGCGCCTTCAGCTTCGGCTTCGATCCGCGCTTCTGCGCCAGCGGTTGTCATACCACCGCCTTGAGCCCCCTGTTCGCCCGCGGTGACGTGCGGCGTCCCTGGGATCAGCTGCGGGTGCGGCCCAGCATGATGCTGGCGGCCAGCAGCGCGTCGACGGCCAGGCGTCTGATTCAGCAGGGCGTGGCCTCGGACGGGACCGCCCCGCCCGGGACGGCCTATCTGCTGAGCACCAGCGATGCCAGACGCAACCGACGGGCCGCTGGCTACGACCGGGTCGTGGCGGCCATCGGCTCCCGCCTGCGGGTGCGGATCATCGCGGGCGACACCCTGGTGGGCGCCCAGGACGTGATGGCCTACGTCACGGGGCTGGCCTACCCCGTGGGCCTGCGCACCAATCGCTTCCGGCCCGGTGCCGTCGCCGACCATCTCACCTCCTTCGGGGGGCAGCTGACCGACAGCTCGCAGATGAGTGCGCTCCGCTGGCTCGAGGCCGGGGCCAGCGGCAGTTACGGCACAGTGGTGGAGCCGTGCAGTTTCCCGGCCAAGTTTCCCGATCCCGGCCTGTTGCTCACCTACTACCTCCGTGGCGACACCCTGATCGAGAGCTACTGGCGCAGCGTCGCCATGCCCGGTCAGGGGGTGTTCATCGGCGAGCCGCTGGCCAGACCCTGGCCGGCAGATGGGCGGGTCAGCCCTGGTGCCGCCGCTGGTGCCAGGCCCAGGCGTGCTCGATGATCGTTTCCAGCTCCGGGAAGCGGGGGCGCCAGCCGAGTTCCTGATGGGCCCGGGCGGCCCCGGCCACCAGCTGGGGAGGATCACCGTCGCGACGCTTGGCTACGTGGGCCAGCAGGCCGCGGCCGGTGACGGCCTTGGCGGTCTCGATCACCTGCTGGACCGAGTAGCCCGTGCCGTTGCCGAGGTTGTAGATCAGTGGCCGGCGCGCGTTCTCCTCCCGTTCCCGCAGCCGCAGCAGCCGCTCCAGCCCCAGGACGTGGGCATCGGCCAGGTCGGCCACGTGGATGTAATCGCGGATGCAGGTGCCGTCCGGAGTGGGGTAGTCGTCGCCGAAGATCTGCAGGTAGGGTTCACGGCCGCTCATGGTGTCGAGCACCCGCGGGATCAGGTGGGTCTCCGGGTTGTGGTCCTCCCCCAGGTCGCCGTCGGGGTCGGCGCCGGCGGCGTTGAAGTAGCGGAAGATCACGCTGGGCAGGCCGTAGGCCGCTGCGAAGTCGTTGAGCAGCTGCTCCACCATCCACTTGCTGCGGCCATAGGGATTGATCGGGGCCTGGGGGTGGTCCTCGGTGATCGGCACCTGCTGGGGAATGCCGTAGGTGGCGCAGGTGGAGGAGAACACGATCGGCAGGGGCCGCTCGGTAGCCACCAGGGCCTCGAGCAGGGTGAGGGTGTCCCCCAGATTGTTGCGGTAGTACTTGGCCGGATCGGTCACCGATTCGCCGACATAGGCGTAGGCGGCGAAGTGCAGCACCGCCTCGATTGGCTTGCCCTCCAGGGGGGTGCCCTCCAAGGCGGGATGGCGGCCGCGCAGCAGGGGTTCGAGCACCTCACGGTCGCCCACCTGGCCCAGCACCAGCGGCACCTTCAGGCTCTTCTCGACGATGTCGGCATGGCCGTAGACCAGGTTGTCGAGCACCACGGGCTGGTGCCCCGCCCTGGTCAGGGCCCGGACGGCATGGCTGCCGATGTAGCCGGCGCCTCCGGTGACGAGGATCCTCACAGCCGCACCTCGGCTCCGCTGGCCCGCTCGCTGACGAACTCCGCCACGGTGCGCCTGAGTCCTTCCTCCAGGGGAATCGACGCCCTCCAGCCCAGGGCGGCCAGACGTCTGACATCCAGGAGCTTGCGGGGGGTGCCGTCGGGCTTGGAGGTGTCCCAGGCGATCCGTCCGCGGTAACCGACCGCCTCGGCCACCATCGTGGCCAGCTCCCTGATGCTCACGTCCGTTCCCGTTCCCACGTTGATGTGCTGGAGCTCCTCGGCGCCCGGCTGCCAGTGGCGCAGGCAGAACAGGGCCGCATCCGCCAGATCGTCGACGTGGAGGAACTCCCGCCGCGGGCTGCCGCTTCCCCAGCAGACCACTTCTTCGGCGCCGGTCTCCCTGGACTCCTGGAAGCGGCGGATCAGGCCGGGCAGCACATGGCTGTTGGTGGGGTGGTAATTGTCGCCAGGACCGTAGAGATTGGTGGGCATCAGGCTGATGGCATCGAAGCCGTGCTGCAGACGCAGGGCGCGACACAGCTGGATGCCGGTGATCTTGGCGATGGCGTACCACTCGTTGGTGGGCTCCAGCGGGCCGCCGAGCAGGGCCTCCTCCCGGATCGGCTGCTCGGCCAGCTTGGGGTAGATGCAGCTGCTGCCCAGGAACAGCAGGCGCCGGGTGCCCTGCCGCCAGGCGCTCTCGATCACGTTCTGCTGGATCTTGAGGTTGTCGAGCAGGAAGTCGGCCGGATAGGTGGCGTTGGCGAGGATGCCCCCCACCCGCGCCGCCGCCAGCACCACCACGTCGGGCCTCTGGTCGGCGAACCAGGCCGCCACGGCGGAGCCGTCCATCAGGTCAAGGTCCGAGCGGCCCACCCGCAGCAGGTGGCGGTGACCTTCCGCCTCCAGGCGCCGGGCGATGGCCGAGCCGGCCATGCCGCGATGGCCGGCGATGAAGATCCGATCGTTCGTTGAGATCAGCATGGGGAAATCGTCAGGCCCCCGCGCTGCCGGGCGGGGTTGCGGACCACGGGAGTAGGCGTCGTTCCAGCGAAGGTCCGCTTCGACGAGAACGGGTGACGGCCCTGACCATAGCGGCGTTTCACGGGCCGATTCACGGGGCGGCCGTCACCCCGACCTGGGGGGGATTCTCCATCGAGCCGACGACGGTGAATCCCTCCCGCCTCAGGGTGGCCTCCTTGGCGGCCTCCTCCTTGTCGGTGGCCACCATCTCCGCCACCAGTTCCTCCAGGGTGGTGGTGGGGGTCCAGCCCAGCCGCTCCCGGGCCCGGGTGGGATCCCCCAGCAGGGTTTCCACCTCCGCCGGGCGAAAGTAGCGCCGGTCGATGCGCACCACCGTGGCGCCGGTGTCGCGCCGGGCACCCGTCTCCTCCACGCCGCTGCCGCGCCACTCGATGCCCCCCCAGCCGAGCTCCTCGGCAGTGAGCTCAATGAAACGGCGCACCGACTCCTGCCGCCCGGTGGCAATCACAAAGTCCTCAGGTTGATCCTGCTGCAGCATCCGCCACTGCATCTCGACGTAATCCCGGGCGTGGCCCCAGTCCCGCAGGGAGTCGAGGTTGCCCATGAACAGACCCTGATCCAGTCCTGCATCGATGCGGGCCAGGCCGCGGGTGATCTTGCGGGTGACGAAAGTCTCGCCCCGTCGGGGGCTTTCGTGGTTGAACAGGATGCCGTTGCAGGCGTACATCCCGTAGGCCTCCCGGTAGTTGACCGTGATCCAGTAGGCGTAGAGCTTGGCCACGCCGTAGGGACTGCGCGGATAGAAGGGGGTGGTTTCCCTCTGGGGAATCTCCTGCACCAGCCCATAGAGTTCGCTGGTGCTGGCCTGATAGATGCGGGTCTTGTCGGTCAGCCCCAGAATGCGGACGGCTTCCAGAATCCGCAGGGTGCCGAGTGCATCGGAGTTGGCGGTGTATTCGGGACTTTCGAAACTCACGGCCACGTGGCTCTGCGCCCCGAGGTTGTAGATCTCGTCCGGTTGGATCTGCTGGACGATCCTGATCAGATTGGTGGAGTCCGTCAGATCGCCGTAGTGCAGAACCAGGCGGGGATTCTGTTCGTGGGGATCCTGGTAAAGGTGGTCGATCCTGTCGGTGTTGAAGCTGCTGGCCCGTCGTTTGATCCCATGCACCACATACCCTTTCTCCAGGAGCAACTCCGCCAGGTAGGAACCGTCCTGGCCGGTGATCCCGGTGATCAGAGCCGTTTTGGTCATGGGGTTTCAGTTTTGTTCAGAAGGTGATGGGGCCACGCCTGCCGGGCAGGCGTGCAGGTTGCCCCTGGTGCTGGGCCATGCCTGTCGGGTCCGGCTGGAGTCGGTGGGAGCTTAGCCGGGCCGTCGGAGCGCGTCCGTCGGTGGGGTGGCACCCCGGCTCCCGGGACAGGGCGACGCTGACGGCCGTGACCGTGATGGTGGGGGGCATGAGAGCGTGCGGACCGGCGCCGATCGATCGTCACAAAAAAGATGGACCCATCCGGTGAGGACAGGCCCATGGACAGGCTTGACAGGAGGAACGTAGAAGCCTCAGAGCTGAAGTGACTCAGTCGCGGCGCCCACCACCCTGAAGGGCGATAATCAGGCGCAGGATGAAGATGAACAGGTTGATGTAGGTGAGGTACATGCCCAGGGCGCCGGCCAGATACTGGTCGTCGCTGTAGGTGCGGGGCATGGTGTAGAAGTCGACGAAGGCGGCCCCCACGAACAGCACGGTGCCGAAGCCGGCGATCATCAGTTCGAACCCGTTTCCGCCGAAACCGGGAACGAAGATCCCTCCCACCAGTTGCACCACCATGGCGATCAGCAGACCGACGATGCCGAGGCCAACGACGCCGCTGAGGGCCTGGCCAAGGTTGTCGCTCATGTTGCGCCCCACCACCGAGGCGATCACGAAGGTGATGCCGGTGGCCAGGGCCGCGGTGCCGATCGCTCCAATGCCGGCGGTGCCGATGGCCATCGCCACGATGCCGCTGAGGGTGAAGCCGGTGATCAGGCTGTAGGTGGCCAGGATCGGCAGGGCGGTGCCGTTGTTGCCCTTCATGGCGGCGTTCTGGGCCACGAAGAAGAGGATGAAGTTGCCGATCAGCGCCACCCAGAACAGGGGCATGAAGATCGGACTGCCGATCATTGAGAGGCCACCGACCACGCCGGCGGCCGTGAGCACCATGCCGCCGCCCACGTAGGGCAGGGCCTTGTTGACCACATTGGGTCCGACCAGGGCGCTGGACTGCGCCTCGCGGATCGCTTCCTGGAAATTGCTGCGGGCCGGCATGGCGCGGGCATTACGAACTGAATCCATCTTGCCAGTGGCCCCGGGGTTGCGAGGGGGTCGCCGGTTCGGATCTCCCCATGGGCGTCCGTGCGGTTCAGGGTTCCGAGCGGACAGGGGTGACCTCCATCCGCTTCCTTGGTGGGGGAGCCGGCGGGCGGGCATCGCGGCGGGCGTAGGCCTGCACCAGCCGCTGCACCAGCGGATGGCGCACCACGTCCGCGTCGGAGAAGCGGCAGATTGCCACCCCTTCGACCCCGGCCAGCACCTGCTCCGCCTCCACCAGGCCGCTCAGCTGTCCCGGGGGCAGGTCGATCTGGGTGGTGTCACCGGTGACGACCATGCGGGAGTTCTCCCCCAGCCGGGTGAGCACCATGCGCATCTGGGCGCAGGTGGTGTTCTGGGCCTCGTCGAGGATCACGAAGGCATCGGCCAGGGTGCGGCCGCGCATGAAGGCCAGGGGGGCGACCTCGATCACCCCCTTCTCGAGCAGCTGGGTGGTGCGCTCCTGACCCAGAAGCCCATGAAGGGCGTCGTAGAGGGGGCGCAGATAGGGATCCACCTTCTGTTGCAGGTCGCCGGGCAGGAAGCCGAGCCGCTCGCCGGCCTCCACCGCCGGGCGCGTCAGCACCAGCCGCTCCACTTTGCGCTCCTGCAGCATCCGCACGGCCAGGATCGTGGCCAGGAAGGTCTTTCCGGTGCCGGCGGGGCCGATCGCCAGGGTCAGGTCGTGGCGTTCGATCGCCTCGACGTAGCTGTTCTGCCGCAGGGTGCGGGGACGCAGGGGCCGTCCGGTGACGCTGGTGGCCAGCACCTGGAGCCCCATGCTGCGGTGCTGGTCGGAGCGCCCCGTGTCCAGGGCCGTCAGGGCTGCCTGGATGTCCACCGGGCCAATGGGCTCGCCCCTTTGCCACAGCGGCTCAAGCAGCTGGATCAGGGCCTGCAGCCGCTCCACCTGGGAGCTGCGGCCCCGGATCTGAAGATCGAGGCCCCTCAGGACGATCTGGGCACCCGTGAGGGCCTCGAGCCGCCTCAGGGAGGTGCCGTCCGTGCCGGCCAGGGCGATGGCGGCGACGCTGTCGGGCAGGGCGAAGGTGGAGGAGAGTTCGCTCAGGCCTCGGCGGTGGCAGGTTCGGCGTCGGCGGCAGCGGCCGC
>CAZBMT010000143.1:0-6421 GCA_964492645.1 uncultured Cyanobium sp.
GGTGGCGTCAGCCCTGGCCCAGGTAGGCCTGGGGGGCCTGCAACAGCGCCCCATCCACACCCTGAGCGGCGGCCAGAAGCAGCGGCTGGCGATCGCCGGGGCCCTGGCCAGCGACGCGACGCTGCTTCTGCTCGATGAGCCCACGGCCCTGCTGGATCCGGACAGCCAGAAGGAGGTCCTGGAGCTGATTCAGCGGCTCTGCCACAAGGGCCCGGCCCCCCTCACCGCACTGTGGATCACCCACCGCCTCGAGGAGCTGAAGCGCTGCGACGGGGCCGCCCGCATGGAGGCCGGGGCGATCGGCCCCTGGCAGAGCGGCGAGAGCCTGCACCGCTCCCTGGCCCCCTTGCCCGCCGGCGGGGCCGAAAGGTAAGGTCTTCAAATCCCGGACCGCCGGGTGTCTTCCTCGGTAGCTCAGTGGTAGAGCGGTCGGCTGTTAACCGATTGGTCGCAGGTTCGAATCCCGCCCGGGGAGTTTCTCCATCCGCCCATCACCGGGCTTCCTCGCTCCGGCCACGGCCAGGTGCCCACCTGCACCCTGTTCCCGTCAGTCAAGCGCCAAAGCCGCGAGACTGTCCTTCCCCGTCCCGTGCTCCCCACCCAGGCACCCACGACGTCCCGCCTCGCCTAGCACCCCCATGAAGCCCTCGATCCTGCTCATCGAAGATGACGGCGACATGCTTGATCTTGTCGCCGGCCATCTCGAGCACGGCGGCTTCGATGTCCAGAAGGCTGCCGACGGCATCAAGGGCCAGGCTCTGGCCGTCCAGTACTGCCCCGATGTGATCCTCCTCGACCTGATGCTCCCCAAGGTCGACGGGCTCACGCTCTGTCAGCGCCTCCGCCGCGACGAGCGCACCGCCAAGATCCCCATCCTGATGCTCACCGCCCTCGGCAGCACCAAGGACAAGGTGAGCGGCTTCAACTCAGGCGCCGACGACTACCTCACCAAGCCCTTCGATCTCGAGGAGCTGATGGTCAGGGTCAAGGCGCTTCTCCGGCGCAGCGAGCGCGCCCCCCTCTCCGCCAAGCACAACGAGATCCTCAGCTTCAGCTCTCTCACCCTCGTCCCCGAGCGCTTCGAGGCCATCTGGTTCGATGCGCCCGTCCGCCTCACCCACACCGAGTTCGAGCTCCTCCACTGCCTGCTTCAGCGCCACGGTCAGACCGTTGCCCCCTCGCTCATCCTCAAGGAGGTCTGGGGGTACGAACCCGACGATGACATCGAGACCATCCGGGTCCATATCCGTCACCTGCGCACCAAGCTCGAGCCCGATCCCCGCAAACCCCGCTTCATCAAGACCGTCTACGGCGCCGGCTACTGCCTGGAGCTGCCGCCCGCCGATCAGATCGAACCGCTCGCCGCCGCCATCCGCTCCGCCAGGGAGGCCAGGCTCGCTGCGGCTCCGAAAGCCGGCGAAGGGGCGGTGGCCTGAGGGCATCCCTCAGGCTCCCAGGTCGAGCAGGGCGACCTCCCAGGCCAGCCGCGGCTGCACGTAGGCCAGCAGGTGGCTGCGCAGCTGCTCGATGCGCCGCAGCGGCGCCGGCTCTAGGCGCCGCCGCCAGAGGTGCAGCTGCCACCAGTCGAGCAGCCAGAGTTGCTGCTCGCCGTCGAGGGCCTCACTGAGATCGCGGGCCAGCCCAAGGGCCTCCATCGGCTCCCGGCCCAGGCCCAGCAGGCGGTCCGCCAGCCCCTCCGGCAGCCCCTGCCAGATCCTCCGGTGGCGCAGCAGCGCCCCGGGGGAGCCGGCGGCCAGCTCGAGCAGTTCGGGGGGATCGGTGAGGGACCGCTGCGATGTCCCCTCCTGAGCGGCCTCCGGCACCGGCAGGCGCGCCAGCACCTGACGCACCAGGGCAGGGGACAGCCTTGCGAAGGGGATGGCCTGGCAGCGGGAGCGGATCGTGCTCAGCAGCCGTTCCGGCGCGGCCGTGAGCAGGATCAGCAGGCCGTGGCCCGGTTCCTCCAGGGTCTTGAGCAGGGCATTGGCGGCCGCTTCGGCCATCGCCTCGACCGTGTCCAGCACCACCAGGGAACGCTCCCCCTCCACCGGGCGGCGGGCCAGGAAACGGGTCACCTCCCGCACCTGCTCCAGGCGCAGCTGGGGGGGGCTGCGGCGGCTGAGTCCCTGGGCCTCGGCCTCGGAGGCCGTCACCAGCCGGCCCTGGTGCAGGTGGGTGGGCTCGACCCAGAGCAGATCGGGATGGTTGCCCTCCGCCAGGCGTCGCCGCAGCGGCACCGATCCGGCGGTGCCACCCGCGAGCACCCCCTCCAGCAGGCGCAGGGCCGCCAGCCGGCGGCCCACCCCGTCGGGCCCGACGAACAGGTAGGCGGGCGCCAGCCGCCGCCGTTCCAGGGCCGCCGTGAGCAGGGCCACCGCCTGGCGCTGGCCGACCAGATCGGCGAACAGCTCAGCCATGGCCCGCTCCGCCGGCGGCACCCAGGTGCTCACTGATCAGGGAGCGACAGCGGGCCGTCACCGCCTCGATCGGCCCTGCGGCCTCGACGCGCTCCCAGCCCCTCTCGGCGGCCAGGGTGGCGAAGCCGTCGCTGACCCGCTGCAGGAAAGCCTCGCCCGCAGCCTCGATGCGGTCGGCGGGCCGGTCGCCGCGTCGCCGCAGGGACCCGGCCAGGGGAAGATCGAGCCAGAGGGTCAGATCGGGTTCCAGGCCACCGGTGGCCAGCGCCTCCAGCTGCCGGATGGTGTCCAGGGGCAGGCCGCGACCATGGCCCTGGTAGGCCGCGGTGGAGCCACTGAAGCGATCACTGAGCACCCAGTCGCCAGCGGCGAGGGCCGGACGCAGGCACTCCTCCACGTGCTGGGCCCGGTCGGCGGCGTAGAGCATCAGCTCGCAGAGGCTGCTGGGGGCGACCCCTTCCGGAGGGTGCAGCAGCAGGGCTCGCAGGGCCTGGCCCAGGGCCGTACCGCCCGGCTCCCGCGTCACCACCAGCCGGGAGCCCGGCGCCATCAGGCCGCTGAGGGGCAGCCAGGCACGCAGGGCCTCGATCTGGGTGGTCTTGCCGCAGCCGTCGATCCCCTCCAGCACCAGGAAGCGCCCGCTCATGGCGCCGGATCCCTGGGGAGATCCTGCAGGAGAAGGGCGTTGCCGACCACGGTGATCGAGCTGAACGCCATCAGCAGGGCCGCCAGTTCGGGCGAGAGGCTCAGGCCGAAGCCCGGCAGCAGCACGCCGGCGGCGATCGGCAGGACGACCAGGTTGTAGCCGAAGGCCCAGGCCAGGTTCTGGCGGACCTTGGCCATGGTGCGCCGGGCGATCGCCAGGGCCCGGACGATGCCATCGAGTCCTTCGCCCATCACCACCAGGGCCGCGCTCTCCTGGGCGATCTGGGTGCCGGTGCCGACGGCGATGCCCAGGTCGGCGGCGGCCAGGGCGGGGGCATCGTTGATGCCGTCGCCCACCATCGCCACGGCCCCCTGGCGGTGGGCCAGCAGGAGACGTTCCAGCTTCTCCTCGGGCCTCAGCTCCCAGGCCAGCTCCTCCGGCCGCAGGCCCAGGCGGCGGCCCAGACCCTCGACGCTGGCGCGCCGATCGCCGCTGAGCAGGCCCAGCCGCAGCCCCAGCCGCCGCAGCCGGGTCACGGTGGCGGCGGCATCGGCCCGGGGCCGGTCCTCCACGGCCACCAATCCCAGCAGCCGCCCTTCGGCGGCCACCGCCAGCAGGGTGGCCGCACCCGCCACCAGGTCCTGCGACAGGGCCGCGACGGCGGGTTGCACCGCCACCCCCTGGTGGGCCAGCCAGTCCAGCCGGCCGACCCGCACCAGGCCATGGCCCTCCACCAGCCCCTGCACCCCTTCGCCGGGCAGCGTCCGGGCCCCGCTGACGCCCAGCAGGGGTAGCCCCCGGCAGTGGGCCTCCTGGAGCACGGCGTGGGCCAGGGGATGGCGGCTGTGCTGCTCGAGGCTCGCCGCCAGCTGCACCAGCCGGGCGGCTTCCGCCGCCTCCGCCAGGCTGCCCGGGGCCGTCCCCACGACCCGGATCTCCGTCACCAGGGGACGGCCGATGGTGAGGGTGCCGGTCTTGTCGAACAGCACCGCCTCCAGCCGCGAGGCGGTCTCGATCGCATCGCCGCCCCGGAACAGGAGCCCCGAGCGGGCCGCCAGGCCGGAACCCACGGTGATCGCCGTCGGCGTGGCCAGGCCGAGGGCGCAGGGACAGGCCACCACCAGCACCGCGATGGCCAGCTGCAGCCCCAGGCTGAAGGGCGTTCCGGCCGCACCGCCCCCCAGGGCCAGGGCGCCGTGGCCATGGGAGCCGTGGCCGGCCGCAGCGGCCGTGAGCACCTCGGGCCAGTGCCGGCCTCCCCACAGCCACCAGAACAGCAGGGTGGCCAGCGCCAGCAGCAGCACCACGAGGGTGAAGCGGCCGGCGACCCTGTCGGCCAGCCCCTGGATCGGGGCCTTGCGGGCCTGGGCCCGCTCCACCAGGCGCACGATGCGGGCGATGGCGCTGTCGGCACCGCTGCGGCGCACCTCCAGCACCAGGGAACTCTCCAGGTTGAGCAGGCCCGCGGCCAGCTCGCTGCCCGGTTCGACGGACTGGGGCAGGGGCTCGCCGGTGAGACTGGAGGCATCGACGCGCGAGCAGCCCTCCAGCACCACGCCATCCACCGGCACCCGGTCGCCGGGGAGCAGCCGCAGCCGGTCCCCCGGCCGCAGCCCCCCCACCCGCACCTGGCGGGGTGGGCCGTCGCCCAGGAGCAGCAGGGCATGGTCGGGCTGGAGGGCGCCCAGTTCCTCGATGGCCCGGCCGGTGCGGTACCGGGCGCGCTCCTCGAGGAAGCGGCCGGTAAGGACGAAGCCGAGCAGCATCACCGGCTCGTTGAAGTAGCAGGGCCAGCCGCTGGCCGGCCACAGCCAGCCCACCAGGCTGGAGAGGTAGGCACTGGCCACCCCCAGTCCCACCAGGGTGTCCATGCCGGGCACCCCGGCCAGGGCCGAACGGACGCCGCGGACCAGGATCGGCCGGCCGGGGAAGGCCAGGGCCAGGGTGGCCACCAGGGCATGGAACCAGGGGCTGCCCAGCAGCGGCCAGGGTCCGCGCCAGGCCAGCAGACCCGCATCGGCCAGGTGCCCCAGGCCGGAAACGAGCAGCAGCAGCAGGGCCACCAGCAGCTGGCGCCAGTGGCGCCACCACTGCTCGGCCTGGCGCCGCTGCCGCTGGCTGACCGGCTCCGGTTCCTGGGGGCGAAGCCGGGCCTGGAAGCCCAGGCCCTCGAGGCTGCCCAGCAGGGCGGGCAGCGGATCGGCGGCGGTGCCGTCGGGTCCGTCGACCCGGGGCTCCAGATCCACCCAGGCCGTACGGGTCAGCAGGTTGACGCTCGCCTGGCGCACCCCTGCGGTCTGCAGGAGGCGCTGCTCCACGGCGCGGACGCAGCCGCCGCATTTCATGCCCTCCACATCGAGGAGCAACGGCTCGCGGGGGCTGCTGTCGGGGGGGTTGGCGCTCAAGCGGGAGGTGCCGGTGCTGGGTGCCGGACCGGAGGGGGGGCCGGGCCACAGGCTAGGGAGCCGCCACGCCCTTGCCCCGATCGCCCGAGGCAGGATGGTGGGACGATCCGGACCTGGACCCTTGCCCCGCTCGCAGCGCAACGACAACTTCATCGACAAGAGCTTCACGGTCATGGCTGATCTGATCGTCAAGCTGCTGCCGATCGATCCCAAGGCGAAGGAGGCCTACGTCTATTACCGCGACGGGCTGTCGGCCCAGAACGACGGCGACTACGCCGAGGCTCTGGAGAACTACGAGGAGGCCCTCAAGCTCGAGGAGAACAGCATCGACCGGGGCGAGATCCTCAAGAACATGGCGATCATCTTCATGAGCAACGGCGAGGAGGAGAAGGCCCTCGACTTCTACCGCCAGTCCCTGGAGGCCAACGCCAACTCCCCCTCCTGCCTCAAGAACATGGGGCTGATCTACGAGAAGTGGGGGCGGCTGGCCGAAGAAACCGGCGACCAGGACGCCGCCGACCGCTGGTTCGACGAGGCGGCCGTGCACTGGACCAAGGCGGTGCGCCTCTACCCGGGCGGCTACCTGGACATCGAGAACTGGCTCAAGTCCTCCGGCCGCAGCAACGTCGACGTCTACTTCTGAGCCGCGCTCAGCGGGCGGGGTCGACCCCCAGGCCGGCCACCAGGGCCTCGGCCACCGTGGCCGCCTCCAGCAGCGGCAGGCCCAGGCCGGCCGCCACCGAACCGAGGGCACTGCCGCGGGGCACCACCGCCCGGGCGAACCCCAGCCGGGCCGCCTCCTGCAGGCGCAGCTCCAGCTGGCCCACCGGCCGCAGCTGCCCCCCCAGGCCCAGTTCCCCCAGCAGCACCGTGCCCGCCGGCAGGGTGAGGTCGCGGTAGCTGGCCACCACGGCGGCCGCCACCCCCAGATCCGCCGCCGGCTCCTCCACCTC
>CAZBMT010000144.1:0-6412 GCA_964492645.1 uncultured Cyanobium sp.
CGCCTGGCGACTGGTCGGCCAGCCGCCCAGTGATCCGGGGGCGATGCGGCTGCCCCGCCGCCCGGTCGTGGCCCTCACTGGCGGCACCCTGGGTTTGCTGGCGGGCCTCACCGGCACCGGCGGCGGCATCTTCCTGACGCCCTGGATGATCCTGCGCTCCTGGCTGCTGCCTAAGCAGGCCGCGGCCGTGTCGGTGGCCTTCATCCTGGTGAACTCGATCGCCGGCCTGGCCGGCCTGCTGCTGCGCCAGGGCCCCACCGCCCTGCCGGATCCCGTCGCCCTGGATCCGCCGTCTGCTGGCGGTGGTACTGGCGATCGCCGCCTGGAAACTGCTGGCCGGCTGATCCTGAGCAGGGTGCTCAGCCGATCACCCGGGCCGGGTAGCGGCGGCGCAGCCACAGCGACACGTAGACCAGCGCCACCAGCACCGGCACCTCGATCAACGGCCCGATCACCCCGGCCAGGGCCTGGCGGGAGCTGACCCCCCAGACGCAGATGCTGACGGCGATGGCCAGCTCGAAATTGTTGCCGGCGGCGGTGAACGCCAGGGTGGCCGTTGTCGGATAGCTGAGCCCGTTGCGGCGGCCCACCGCGAATGCCACGACCCACATGATCGCGAAGTAGAGCAGCAGGGGCACGGCACGGCGGCCACCGTCAGCGGATCGGAGGTGATCGCCTGGCCCTGCAGGGCGAACATCACCACGACGGTGAACAGCAGGCCGTAGAGCGCGAACGGGCTGATGAACGGGATGAACCGCTGCTCGTACCACCGGGGGCCCTTGAGCCGCAGGCCGATGCGGCGGCTGAGGTAGCCGGCCAGCAAGCAGAGGCAGCCCCAGGAACACCAGCACCGCCGCGGCGATCTCCACCATCGAGAAGGCCACATCCTGGGTGGCCAGCCCCAGCCAGCCGGGCAGGATCTTGAGGTAGAAGCCGCCCAGCAGGGCATAGGCCAGCAACTGGATGATCGAATTGATCGCCACCAGCAGGGCGGCCGCCTCCCGGTCGCCCCGGGGCAGATCGATCCAGATCAGCACCATGGCGATGCAGGGGGCCAGGCCGATCAGGATCAGGCCGGTGCGGAATTCCGGCTGGCCGGGCAGGAACAGCCAGGCCAGGGCGAACATCAGCACCGGCCCCAGGCCCCAGACCAGCAGCAGCGACAGCCGCAGCAGGCGCCGGTCCCGCGCCGCCCGGCCCAGATCCTCGTAGTGCACCTTGGCCAGCACCGGGTACATCATCAGCAGCAGCCCCAGGGCGATCGGCAGGGAGGTGCGGCCGATCGTCACGGCATCGAGCAGCCCCTGGATGGCGGGGACGAAGCGGCCCAGCAGCAGGCCGCCAGCCATCGCCAGCAGGATCCAGAGGGGCAGGTAGCGGTCGAGCAGAGACAAGCGGGCCAGCACGGCCCTGTCCCCGTCCATGCGATGGCCCCACTTGTGGGATCAACGCTACTTGATGAATCAAGGGCGCCTGGCGCCGCCGCCTTCTGGACCTGTTGCTTTCCATGTGGGTGGCCCAGCCATGGGGGGCGCCGCCGCCCACCACCTGCAGACTGCGCCCGGCCCCCACCGCAGCGAGCTCCGCCGATGACCCGTCCCGATGCCCTGCTCGTGACCCAGGCCGTTTCGGCCGCCGCCGCCGTCCTGAACGTCCAGGCGATCACCCGGTTCTCGGTGTACCGGGCGCCCCAGTCGATCCGGATGCTGATCGAGCTGCGCTTCGCCTCGGTGCCGGTGGTGGAGCTGTTCCGCCTGGTGTCGGGGGACCCGCGGCTCGACATGGTGCCGGCGAATCTCGAGGCCGTGCGCTTTCCGCTGCTCGCCGGGGCGGGAACCCGGTTCTTCGTGGCCTTCGAGGGGCTGCGCCCCGCCAGCCGCTACTGGTACCGGATCCAGGCGGGCGGTGGACGGGTGGTCCGGCTGGGATCCCTGATCACGGGCTGGGCGGCCACCCTCGATCGCCTGGTGGAGTTCGATTTCAGCTTCGCCACGCTGACCATGGACGGCGACGGGGGCAGCCCCGGCGAGGTGGCGTTCTGCGCCGTCATCTACGACGGGGAGGGGGAACGGCGCCGGGTGTTCGGCGCCCGCGAAAGCCGCTCCGACGGCGGTGGGCTGCCCTTCTCGCCCAGCTATCCCCGCCCGGCGGGTCCCCCCTTCTCGCTGCGGGGCGCCCCCGACAACCTCACCTTGCTCTGCGGCGCCGATGAGGACGACCAGTCGGATCTGTCCTTCGGGCTCAACCTCGACCCCGGCGGCGGCTGGATCCCCGTCTCGCCTCCCGCGGGCCCGGACTCCGGCGCGAACGAGAACCACGACTTCGCCTATGCGGTGCACCAGCTCACCAACCTGCCGACCACGCCAGGCAGCACCGAACTGGACCCCATCCTTTTCCGCACCCGGCCAGGCCTGCTGGCCTTCGATGCGGTCTGGTCGGTGCGCGTCAGCGTCCTCGATCCGTTCCCCACCGCCCGGGAGGTGATCCCCCGCCTCACCCCGCGGCAGCGGCTGCTGGCGCCGGGGGAGGGAGCCCGCCTGCTCGGTCCCGATGGCCGCCGTCGCCTGATCGCCCTCAGCCAGGACGGGGTGCGGATCGGCACCGGCCGCCGCGACCGGGAGCGCTGGACCCTGCTGCAGGGGCCCCGGCCGCGTCGGCTGCTGCTGGAGGCCGGCCCCGACGGCCAGGTGGATCTGGTGCTCTGGGACGGGGAGGGCCAGGTCCATGCCGCCCTCGATGGGCTGGGCGGCAGTGGCTCTGCCGAACTGGAGGGCCCCGCCGCCTGGATTCCCCTCGGCGGTCCCTTCGCCGCCCCTCCCCTGGCGCTGCGCGATGGCCAGGGCGTGCTGCACCTGTTCGGCCTCGACGACGAGGGACTGCTGCGCTGCCGGCCCGTCGACCGCGAACCCCGGGACTGGCGGGCCATCGGCGGACCGTTCCGGGGCACCCTGGTGGGCTGGGCGTCGCAGCAGGGCCCTCTCACCCTGGCGGCCGAGGACGGCGACGGTCGCTTCTGGGTGGGCACCGCCGAAGGGGAAAGCTGGCGGCCCTTCGGCGCTGGTCACCGGCACCTGGTAGCCGGTTTCGGCGAGGCCGGCGGGGATGGGAGGCTGGTGGCCATTGATGACGACGAGGCCCTCTGGGTCCGCCGTCTGGATCCTGACGCCGACTGGGAGGAGCTGGGTTCGCTCGAGGAGGCCCCGGGTGATCCGCCAGGGATCCCGCAGGCGGCTCCCTGTGCCGATCAGGCCGGCTGAGGGGCCTCTGCCACCCGCCTGAGCCGCTGCGCGGCCTGGACAACGGGCCGCAGCGAGGCGTTCTGCACCGGCATCGCCTGGCCGGCTCCGAACGGGTTGTCGAGATCGACGATCAGCAGCAGCAGCCCACCCGGCCGAAGAACAAAACGCGCCACGGCAGGGGGCGGCGGTGCGGCACGTCGGCCGGATCCATGGATCGGGCGTTCATCGGTTGGAGGCGAACCGCTGGCAGTCTCGGCGGTCAGCCTGGGGCTCGGATCAACCCTTGATCTTGGCCACCTCCTCCCTGGCCCGCTTCAGCACATCCCCGGTGAGGGGGACGAAGCCAAGCTCCGCCGCCTGCTGCTGGGGCCCTTCCTCCAGTGCCCACAGCAGGAAGGTGCGCATGGCTTCCGCTTTCGCCTCCCCCTGTCCGCTCTGGTAGGCCAGGATCCAGGTGAAGGCCACGATCGGGAAGCTTTCTGCCCCTTTGGGGTTGCACTCTTCCCCACCCAGGCGCTCGTTGAGCGTGATGTTGTTCAACGCCGCCGCTCCCGACTTCGAGTCGGCGAGAACGAACTGTCCGTCCCTGTTCTGCAGCTTCGCCGGCTTGACGTCGCCCCGCAGGAAGGCCTGGTTCACATAACCCAGGGATCCGGGGGTGTTCTGGATCAGGCCGGCCACGCCTTCGTTCCCCCTGGCGCCCAGACCGACGGGCCATTGCACCGCCTTGCCGACACCCACCCGCCGCTTCCATTCCCGCGAGAAACAGGCCAGGGAATTGGTGAAGTTGAAGGTGGTGCCGGCACCATCGGAGCGGTGCACCACCGTCAGGGGCCTGGCCGGACAGCCCAGGGCGCTCCAGTTGGTGATCCTGCCCAGGAAGATGTCAGCGAGCTGGGCCTGGGTCAGCTTGAGATCGGGGCAGTCGGGATTGTTGTAGGCCGGGCTGATCGTGCCGCCCAGCATCGGGATCTGCACCGCACCCCGCTTGCCGGCCATGCCCTCCTTGAAGTTCCCATCACTGAGCTGCTCGTCGGTGGCCCCGAAATCGACCGAGCCCGCCAGGAACGAACGCACCCCCTGCCCGGAACCCACCGACTGGTAGTTCACCAGGTAGCCCTTCTCGGCCTTGTAGTCGGCCGCCCAGCGCTGATAGGCCGGAGCGGGGAAGGAGGCCCCTGCTCCGTTGAGGGAAGGAAGGCGGCGACCGCCGCATGCAGCGACGCCGAGGGTCAGGGCGGCGAGCCCCAGGGGCAGGACGGCGCGGCGCAGGCGGGCGAGGGTCCTGGGGTGGGAGAGGGCCACGGGGAACGTACGACGGAATTGACGGCATCTAAGCCGAGCACGGGTGGGCATTCGGTTAAGGAGATCAGTGATGGTGATGAAACGGACAGCGCAAGGCCAGGGCAGAGCGCTAAAGGCAGTACATTTCTCTTTTCCTCGGCCTCCGGTGTCACCTGGGGCGGCGGCGGCCCAGCCAGAGAGACCCGCTGCGCCGGGAGCGTTCCGGCTCAACCCCGCCATACCCTGGGGGGCAGGCGGCGGTTCACGCTCCCCTGGCTCAGTCCGCGGCCGCCAGGAGCCTGAGCCGCTCGACGGCCAGCCCCAGAGGCCGCAACGAGACGTTCTCCACCGACATCGCCTCACCCGTGCCGAACGGATTGTCGAGATCGGTGATCAGCAGCAGCAGCTTGATCAGGAGGAAGGAGATCACGCCGATGAAGAACAGCGATTCCCCGAAGGGCTCGATGTCCGTCAGTACGAGTCCCACCGTCAGCAGGCCCGTACCGATGTAGGCCATCCCATAGACCGACGGCACGAAAATGGTTGCGCGGATCACCTCGATCCGATGCACGGCACGGCGGATGTTGGCCAGTTCCAGCAGGAGGCGCGCCTGCAGGGGGGCGGGGTTGCATCGGCCCAGCCGATCGACCGCCAGTTGGAGCGCTTCGAGCCGGTCCAGCAGCGTCGCCACCGGGCGAGCATGGCCCACCCACACCAGCAGATCTTCGCTGAACGCCGCCAGCAGCTCCAGAGCCGGTGTCACCTCGGCATCGGGATGACACTCCCGGACGCTCATGGTTTCGCGGGCGAGACACTCCAGCGCGGCGGCCAGTTCCGCCGGAATCCTTTCGCCTTCCTTGTAGTCCAACAGCACCCCGTTGAGCAGGAAACCCATCAGGAACACCTCGGAGGCCACCAGCGCCGGGAACAGGGGATTGGGGGCCAGGGGCTCCCAGTGCAGCCGATGCACCAGGACCTTGGCCGCCAGGAGGCTGAGCAGCAGCAGGACCACCCGGCCGAACAACCACCCGCGCCGCAGCCAGGGGTCGCGCTCGGAAGCGGTCTGCAGTCGGTCGACAGGGATGGTCATCGAGACGATGGGGACGGGGCGGACTACCGGGCCTCCGGGCTGTCCTCCAGCTCCGTCGTCGCCTGGGGCAGCGGCGGCAGGGACGGCGGCGGCAGCACATCCAGGCCCGGGGGATTGGGGGCCGTGTCCGGTCCGATCAGGTCGACGGCGGTGCGCTGCACCACCAGCCGGAAGCGGAGCGGCGCCTGGCTCCGGTTGATGAAGTCCTGCACGCCGGCCACCTGTGCGGCCGTCGGCAGGTCGGGGTCGGTGACGCGCACCCGGGCCCGGACAAGCGGCGGGTTCCGCTGCCAGTCGATGCTGAGGCCCACCAGATCGATGGCGGGGTCGCCACCGAGGGTGATCGTGCTGCTGCGCAGCTGCTGCTCGATGGTCGCCTCCAGCTGCTGGGCCTTCGCCTCCCGCCGGGTCTGGTTCACCAGGCGGAAGAAGCTGCTGCCCAGCGGAATCACCAGCAGGGCGGTGAGGGCGACGCTGGTGAGGCCCAGTCGGCTGTGGAAGAGCCGGCGGCGATAGACCTTCTCGAGGGTGCCCAGGGAGGCCATCGCCCCCACCATGATCCCCAGCAGGTTGGTGGCGAACAGGAGCAGCGCCCCGTAGGCCTGGGCCCAGTAGGCGGACGCCATCAGAATCCCCACCACGCACATCGGCGGCACCAGGGCCACGGCGATGGCCAGGCCGGCCAGGGCCGAGATCGCGTCCTTGCGCAGCTTGGCGTACATCGCCACCGCCCCGGCCACCAGGGCCACGCCCAGATCCAGCAGGTTGGGGCTGGTGCGGTTCATCACCTCGCTGCCGA
>CAZBMT010000145.1:0-6409 GCA_964492645.1 uncultured Cyanobium sp.
TCGGCTACGTGCTCTCTCACGCCTGCGGGGCCGTGTTCGACAACCCCAACCTGATCGCCCTGGCCTGCATTGGCGATGGTGAAGCCGAGACCGGCCCCCTGGCCACCTCCTGGCACATCAACAAGTTTCTCAACCCCATCGGCGACGGTGCGGTGCTGCCGGTGCTGCACCTCAACGGCTACAAGATCGCCAATCCCACCCTCCTGGCCCGCATCCCCCGCGAGGAGCTCGCCAGCCTGATGCGCGGCTATGGCTGGGAGCCGATCGTCGTCGAAGGCCATGAACCGATGGCGATGCACAGGGCCATGGCCGCCGCCATGGACCAGGCGATCGGTCGCATCCTTGAAATCCGCGCCGAGGCTCGCGCCAGCGGCGAGGCCGTCCGCCCCGCCTGGCCGATGATCGTTCTGCGCTCCCCCAAGGGCTGGACCGGACCGGCCTCCCTGCACGGCAAGAAACTGGAGGGCTTCTGGCGGGCCCACCAGGTGCCCCTGGCGGCTCCGAACAGCGATCCCGAGCAGCTGCAGATGCTGGAGGAGTGGCTGCGCAGCTACCGGCCCTGGGAGCTGTTCGACGAACACGGCACCCTGCGGCCGGAACTGCAGGCACTGTCGCCGCAAGGCAACCGGCGCATGGGCTCCAACCCCCACGCCAACGGCGGCCTGCTGCGCCGCAAGCTTCAGTTCCCGCCCCTGGAGGACTACGCGGTGGACGTGCAGGCTCCGGGGGCCACGGAGGAGGAGAACACCTATCCCCTGGGCAAGCTACTCCGCGACATCATCCAGGCGAATCCCTATTCGATGCGGGTGTTCGGCCCCGACGAGACCGCCTCCAACCGCCTGCAGGCGATCTACGAGGTGAGCAAGAAGGTGTGGATGGAGGAGTTCCTGCCGGAGGACCTCAACGGCAGCGAGCTGGCCCGCAGCGGCCGGGTGGTGGAGATGCTCAGCGAGCACACCCTGGTGGGCATGATGGAGGGCTACCTGCTCACCGGGCGCTACGGCTTCTTCCACACTTACGAGGCCTTCGCCCACGTGATCGCCTCGATGTTCAACCAGCACGCCAAGTGGCTGGAATCCTGCCTGCTGCATGCCCCCTGGCGGGCGGCAATCGGCCCCTGGAACTGCCTGATCTCCTCCACGGTGTGGCGCCAGGACCACAACGGCTTCACCCACCAGGACCCGGGCTTCATCGACCTGGCCGGCAACAAGAGCGGTGACGTGGTGCGGGTCTACCTGCCGGCGGACGCCAACTGCCTGCTGGCGGTGGCGGAGGAGGCCCTGCAGGAAACCAACGTCTGCAACATCATCGTCTCCGACAAGCAGAAGCACCTGCAGTACTTCACCCTGGAGCAGGCAAGGCGTCATGTGGCCAAGGGAATCAGCATCGTCGGCTGGGCCAGCAACGACGACTGCGGCGCCAACCCCGATGAGCCGGACGTGGTGATGGCCTGCGCCGGTGATATCCCCACCAAGGAGACGCTGGCGGCGGTTGAGATCCTGCACCGGGAGATCCCGAGTCTGCGCATCCGGGTCATCAACGTGGTGAAGCTGTTCGCCCTCACCGAGCCGAACGAACATCCCCACGGCCTCAGCGACCGGGACTTCGACACCCTGTTCACCACCGATCGGCCGGTGATCTTCAACTTCCACGGCTACCCCTGGCTGATCCACCGCCTCACCTACCGCCGCACCAACCACGCCAACATCCACGTGCGCGGGTACAAGGAGAAGGGCAACATCAACACGCCCCTCGAACTGGCGATGAACAACCAGATCGACCGCTTCAATCTCGTGATCGACGTCATCAACCGCGTGCCCTTCCTGCGCTCCCGCGCCGCCCACGTCAAGGAGCGCATGCAGGACGCGATCCTGTCCCACCGGGCCTATGCCCACACCCACGGCACCGATGCCCCGGAGGTGACCGACTGGCGCTGGACGCCCCAGGGCGCCGCTCAGGGATGACGGAGCCGGCGACGCTGGCCGGCGAGCTGGCTGGCGAGGTGCTGGTGCTCAACGCCGGCAGCTCCAGCCTCAAGGTCTCTTTGCACTCCCGCACCGGGGACTGCCTCTGGAGGGACCAGCGCAGCTGGAGCGTCGGCGCGGCGGAAGGGACAACCCCGGCGGAACGCCTGGAGGCGGTGCTCGAGGCCTGGCTGCCCGGCGCCCTGGCCGACCGGGTCGCCCGGCTGACCGTCGCCGGCCACCGGGTCGTCCACGGCGGAGAGCGGTTCACCGCCCCGGTCCGGCTCGACGCCGCGGTGCTCGCGGCCCTGGAGGAGCTGGTGCCCCTGGCGCCGCTGCACAACGGTCCGGCCCTGCGGGTGATGCGCTGGCTGAGCCACTGGCAACCCGGGATCGCCCAGTGGGCCTGCTTCGACACGGCCTTCCACGGCACCCTGCCGGAAGCGGCCCGCACCTACGCGATTCCGGCCCGCTGGCGCGCCGAGGGACTGCGGCGCTTCGGCTTCCACGGCCTCAACCATCAGCACGTGGCCGAAACCGTGGCCCGCCGTCGGGCCGGCGGCCCGGGTGACGAGGCCCTCCGGCTGATCAGCTGCCACCTCGGGGCCGGCTGTTCCCTCTGCGCCATCCGGGGGGGCCGCAGCATCGCCACCACCATGGGCTACACCCCCCTGGAGGGACTGGTGATGGCCACCCGCAGCGGCTCCATCGATCCCGGCCTGCTGCTGCACCAGCTGCGCCGGGGCGTCACGGCCGAGGATCTCGACCACGGGCTGCAGCAGGAGAGCGGGCTGCTGGGCCTCTCGGGGCTGAGCGCCAGCATGAAGGACCTGCGCCAGGCCGCCGCCGCAGGCCACGCCGGGGCCCAGCTGGCGATCGCGGTGTTCCGCCACCAGCTGCTGCAGGGCATCGGGGCCATGGCCGCCAGCCTGGGCGGAGTCGACGTGATCGCCCTCACCGGCGGCATCGGCGAACACGACCAGGCACTGGCGGAGGAGCTCGAGGCGGCACTCACCTGGCTGGCGCCCTTCGAGCTGCTGCGGATCCCGGCCGATGAGGAGGGGGTGATCGCCCGGCACTGCGGCGCGGCCGGCCCCTGAAGCCTCAGGGGCGGCGCCAGGATTCGCGGTGCATCCAGCTGATCCAGTCGGCGGAGATCTGCTTGGGGCAGGCGGCCTCGCACTCCAGATGGCTGCTGCAGCTGCCGAAGCCCTCGCTGACCATCTGGTCCTGCATCGCCCGGGCGCGCTGCCGCCGCTCCGGCTGACCCTGGGGCAGCTGGCCCAGGTGGGCCAGCTTGGCGGCCACGAACAGGCTGGCGGAGGCATTGCGGCAACTGGCCACGCAGGCGCCGCAGCCGATGCAGGCGGCGGTGTCGAAGGCCTGGGCCGCCTGCTCCCGGCCGATCAGCAGGGCGTTGGCTTCCGGCGCACTGCCGGTGTTGATCGAGCAGTAACCGCCGCTGGCGATGATCCGGTCGAAGGCGGAACGGTCCACGGCCAGATCCTGGAGCACGGGAAAAGCCCGGGCGCGGAAGGGCTCCAGGGTCAGCACAGCGCCGTCGTGGAACTGACGCAGGTAGAGCTGGCAGACGCTGGTGGCCCGCTGGGGGCCCTGGGCCTGGCCGTTGACGAGAAAGCCGCAGGAGCCGCAGATGCCCTCGCGGCAGTCGTGCTCGAAGCCCACCGGCCGGCCACCGGCGGTGATCAGCCGTTCGTTGAGCAGATCGAGGGCTTCCAGCAGGGAGAGGTCGGTGGCCACCCCCTCCAGCCGGTGGGCCTCAAAGCTGCCGGGCTGGTCGGGCCCGGCCTGGCGCCAGATCCTCAGGGTGAGCGTAACGGTCGGCATGGGACCGATTCTGCTGCTCCGTCAGCGGCGATGTTGTCATTCCGCTTCATCCATGGGGCAATGGCCCCAACGGCGAGGAGATAGATGCAAGACTCAGGCAATTTTCAGGAAAGGGTTCCGGCCTCCTTGCCCGATCGGGTCCATGCTGCCCCATCAACGACCCGTGAACGACCGTTGAGCGACCCGTGAGCGACCACCGAAAACTTGTCGTGGAACTTCGCCGGTCGATGGGGCGCCTTGAGGCGGCCCTCGGCACGATCAGCGATGCCCTGGTGATCACCAGCGACAAGGGCCGTGTGCTGTGGTGCAACACCAGCTATGCGCGGCTGGTGGACCGCATGCCCCCGGAGGCCCTGGGGGAGTCGATCTACGACCAGCTGCCCCGCGACTGCGACGGCGCCCCCCTGCTCAACCCGGAGCTGGTGCTGGCCGGCGGCGACCTGGGGGGCCACTTCACCCGGGTGCTGAATCGCCGTGAGCTGCGGGCCATCGAGATCGAATGGAAACCGATCCGCAGCGAGCGACTGCGGCCACTGATCTTCTGCTTCCGGGACGTCAGCGCCCTGCTCTCCTACGAGCAGCTGCGGGTGGAGGCCGAACGGATCGAGCGCCGCCGCCAGCAGACCGAAAACCTGAACCGGGCCCTGGAACTGGAACGCCTCTCCCTGGCCACCAAGGTGATGGAATGTCCGGTCACCGGTCTGCCCAACCGGCGCGGGCTCCACGTGAGCATTCGGGGCGCCCTCAAGACCCTGCGCCAGAGCGGTGGCCGGGTCAGCATCCTGTTCTGCGATCTCAACAGTTTCAAGGAGATCAACGATATGCACGGCCATCAGATCGGCGATGACCTGCTGATCGAGATCGGCCGCCGCTTGCAGCGCTCCCTGCGCTTCGGCGACATTCTCTCTCGCCTCGGTGGCGATGAGTTCGTCGTGCTCACGATGGGCATCTTCAATGAGGCGGATGCCATGCAGCTGGCGATGCGTCTCAATGACGCCGTTGGCCAGTCATGGTCGGTGGAAGACCATACGATCCGCCCCTCGATGAGCATCGGCATCACCATCTCGGACGATCCGGACATCTCCGTTGATGAATTGATCCGGAGGGCGGATCTCGCCATGTACGAAGCCAAGACCAACGTCCAACACATCGCCTTTTACCATGCCTCGATCGACAAGAAGGTCAGGAAGAACATCCATCTGCGCCATCAGCTGGAGGGGGCGATCCATCACGAGGCCATGTTCCTCGCCTATCAGCCGATCGTCGGCCTGGAGGATCGCGCCGTGGTGGGGATGGAGGCCCTGCTGCGCCTCGGGGCGGTCACGGCGCCGATCGCCAGCCCCTCGGAATTCATTCCCCTCGCCGAGCGCACGGCCCTGATCCTGCCGATCGGCCGCTGGGTGATCGCCGAAGCCCTCCGGCACCTCTCCGAACTCCGCGCCAGGGGATCGGAGGTCACCATGGCGATCAATGTGAGTCCTCTGCAGCTGAAGGAAAGCGGCCTCAGCGATTACTTCCTCACCCAGGCAGAGCGGATCGGGGTGGATCCCGGGTGGACCGCGATCGAGGTGACCGAAAGCATCCTGATCGAGCACCCCGAACTGGCCACCTCCGAGCTGACCCGCCTGCGGGAGGCCGGCGTCAAGGTGCATCTCGATGACTTCGGCACCGGGTACTCCAGCATGTCGTGGCTGGCGCGGCTGCCGATCGACTCGATCAAGGTCGACCGCAGCTTCATCGCCGACTTCCTCAACGACCACCGCAAGGCCGTCGTGCTCGACGCCATGATCCGTCTCTCCCACGATCTGGGACTGGGCCTGATCGCCGAAGGCATCGAGACCACCGAGCAGCACGAAGGCCTGCTCGCCATGGGCTGCAACCAGGGACAGGGGTTCCTCTTCGGCCGGCCCGAACCGCTCAACCGTAGCTTCGCGGCCCCGGCACGACGGACCGGTAGGTGAGCGGCTCGCCGTGGCGCAGGGGGGTGCCTCCGGGTCGGTGCTCCCAGGCGGCGATGTGGGCGAAGCGCTCGTCGTCCCGCAGGGCTTCCCCGTCCGGGGTCTGATGTTCCTCGCGGAAGTGAGCGCCGCAGGATTCCTCCCGCGCCAGGGCGTCCCGCAGCATCAGGTCCGCCAGTCCGAAGAAGTCCTCCAGCCGCAGGGCCTTCTCCAGTTCGCCGTCGAGGACACCGTCCTGATCAGGGAGGCGCAGATCCCCGAGGAAGTCCTGGCGCAGGGCCTCGAGCTCGGCAAGCGCCGCCGTGAGCCGATCGGCGCGGCGGCTGATGCCGCAGGCGTCGATCATCAGGTGGCCCAGGTGGCGGTGGAAGACATCCACGGGCTGGCTTCCCCCCGTGCTTCGCAGGGTCGCGATGCGGGCTTCCACGGCCGCCACCGCCTCGCGGCAGGTCGGGTGGTCGTCCGCCAGGGCGCCGGAGCCGGCCCCGGCCAGCCAGCCCGTCACCGTCGCAGGGGCGATGAAGTACCCGTCGGCCAGCGCCTGCATCAGGGCACTGGCCCCGAGCCGGTTGGCGCCGTGCTCTGAGAAGTTGGCCTCGCCGAGCACGAACAGGCCGCTCACCGTGCTCATCAGGTGAT
>CAZBMT010000146.1:0-6399 GCA_964492645.1 uncultured Cyanobium sp.
CCCTGGCTGCAGCGGGGCCAACGGCAGTGGAGCGTCACCCGGCGGCTGCGGGTGGCCCCCGGCGGCACCTACAGCAGCAGCTTCAGCGCCGATGGGGTGCCCTGCAACCTGCAGCAGCTGCAGACCCAGCTGCGTCGTCTGCGGGTCGACCCGGAGGGCAGCAACGTCGTCATGCAGGGTGACGTCACCCGCATCGTCTCGATGAGCGCCCGCGACCGGCGCGGCATCATCGACGAGCTGGCCGGTGTGGCCCTGTTCGACTCCCGCATCGAGCAGAGCCGGGCCAAGCTGGACGAGGTGGTCGAGCGGCAGGAGCGCTGCCGCATCGTCGAGCAGGAACTGCTGGCGGCGCGGCAGAAGCTCGAACGCGACTGCGCCAAGGCCCGCACCTACCAGGAGCTGCGGGAGCGCCTGCACCAGGGGCGCCTGCAGGAGCAGCTGCTGGCCTGGGAGGAGGCCCGCTCCCATGGCCTGGCCCTGGCCGGCCGCCTGGAGCGCCTTGATAGCGAGCAGGAGCAGGAGCGGCAGGCGATCGTCGCCGATGAAGCCGAGGTGGTCGCCGCCGCCGCCGCCCTCGAGCAGCTGCAGGCGGAGGTGAAGACCCTCGGCGAGGACCAGCTGCTGGCGGTGCAGGCCGAGCTGGCCGGCCTCGAGACCAGCGGCCGGGAGCTGGCCCGCCAGGCGGAACTGCACGGCCAGCAGGCGGAGGAGCTGCAGCGCCGCCGCCAGCAGCTGCAGCAGAACCAGGCGGAGCTGCGCCGGCAGCTGCAGGCCGTCGGCGAGCAGGCCGACGACGGCGCCATCTCCCGCGCCGAGGCCCTCTGCCGTGAGGCCGAAGCGGCGGTGGAGCTCTCCCGGCGCCGCCTCGGAGAGGTGGCCGGCCGCTCCGGCAGCTGGCTGGAGGAGCAGCAGGAGCGCAGCCGCCGGCGCCAGGAGCTGCAGGAACGGCTCGCCCCCCTGCTGGCCGAACGCCAGCAGCTGGAGGAACGGCTGCGGCAGGCGGGCGAGCGGCTCGTGGAGCTTGGCGGTGAGGAGCGCCAGGAGGACGCGGCCCATGCGGAAGCCGCCGCCGCCCTGGCGGTCCTTGCCGAACAGGAGCGCGGCCTGCGGACCGCCCTGGAGGAAGGCCAGGAGCGGACCCGGCAGCTGGCCGAGGCCCTGGCGCTGCAACAGCGCACCCGGGCGCGGCTGGAGCAGGAGCAGACCAGCCTGGAGCGGGAGATCGCCCGCCTCGACAGCCGCCGCGAGACCCTGCAGGAGAGCCGCGGCACCGCCGCCCTGCGCCTGCTGCTGGAGGCGGGGCTGGAGGGGATCCACGGCTCGGTGGCCCAGCTGGGCGAGGTGGAGGAGCGGCTGCGGGTGGCCCTGGAGGTGGCGGCCGGGGGGCGCCTGGCCCAGGTGGTGGTGGAGGACGACCGCATCGCCGCCCGGGCGATCGAGCTGCTCAAGAGCCGCCGCGCCGGCCGCCTCACCTTCCTGCCCCTCAACCGCATCCGGGGGGGCAGCAGTGGCGGCTCTGGTGGGGCGGCCCTGCAGCGGGCAAACGCCGGCGGCAGGGGCGAGGCCGCGGGGCTGGTGGGGCGGGCCGTGGATCTGGTCCGCCACGAACCGGTCTACGCCGACGTGTTCCGCTACGTCTTCGGCGACACGCTCGTGTTCGCCACCCTCGCCGATGCCCGCCGGGAACTGGGCCGCTGCCGGGCCGTGACGCTGGAGGGGGAACTCCTCGAGAAGAGCGGCGCCATGACCGGCGGCAGCCTGCAGCAGCGCTCCGGCCAGCTGGGGTTCGGCCGCAGCGGCGACGGCGACGAGGCCGAGCCGCTGCGCCAGCGGCTGCTGGAGCTGGGGGAGAGCCTGCTGGCCTGCCGCCGCCGCGAAGCGGAGCTGGGCCGCAGCCTGGAGGAGGCCCGCCCGGCCCTGCTGAAGCTGCAGCAGCGTCAGGCGGCCCTGCAGGCCGAGCGCAGCGCCGCCGAGCGCACCCTGGCCCCGCTCCAGCAGCGCCGCGTGCAGGTGGCCGGCCGGCGGCACCAGCTGCAGGAGGCCCACCAGGCCGACCGCGGCCGGATGGAGGTGCTCGAGCAGACCCTGCCGCCCCTGCGCCAGGCCCTGGCGGAGCTGGAGGAGGCCGAGCGCGCCGCCAGCGGCAACGACGACAGCGCCCGCTGGCAGGGGCTCCAGGGGGAGCTGGAGCGGGCCGACCGGGCCCTGGTGCAGGCCCGGCGCCAGCGGGACGAGCTGGAGGCGGAACGGCGCGACCGGGCCCTGGGGGCGGAGCGGCTGGGCAGCCAGCTGGAGGCCCTCGCCGGCGAGGAACGGCGGCTGGTGGAGGCGGTGCAGGCCCTGGTGGCCGAGCGCCAGCTCTGGAAGGAACGCCAGCAGACGGAGCAGGAGCGCCGCACCCTGCTGGAGCGCCAGCAGAGCGAGCTGCAGACCCGCTTCGGCGAACGGCGCCGCGCCCGCGACGGGGCCGAAGCCCACCTGGCCGGCCGGCGCCAGGCCCTGCAGCAGCGCCAGTGGGAGCTGCAGCGGCGCCAGGAGGAGCGGCTGGCCCTGGCCGAGGAGCAGCGCAGCCACGGCCTGCGGCTGGCCCAGATGGAACGGGAGCTGCCCGACCCCCGCCCCGAACTGCCCGAGGAGGTGCGCGAGGCCGGCCTGGAGGCGCTGCAGCAGAGCCTGCGCAGCCTGCAGCAGCGCATGGAGGCGCTCGAGCCGGTCAACATGCTCGCCCTCGACGAGCTGGAGCAGCTGGAGCAGCGGCTGGCCGAGCTGGACGACCGGCTGGAGGTGCTCAGCAAGGAGCGGGAAGAGCTTCTGCTGCGGATCGAAACCGTGGCCACCCTGCGCCAGGAGGCCTTCATGGAGGCCTTCCGGGCCGTCGACAGCCATTTCCAGACGATCTTCGCCGGCCTCTCCGACGGCGAGGGCCACCTGCAGCTGGAGAACCCCGAGCAGCCCCTCGAGGGGGGCCTGACGCTGGTGGCCCACCCCAAGGGCAAGGCGGTGCGGCGGCTGGCCTCGATGTCGGGGGGTGAGAAATCCCTGACCGCCCTCAGCTTCCTGTTCGCCCTGCAGCGCTTCCGTCCCTCCCCCTTCTATGCCCTCGATGAGGTCGACAGCTTCCTGGACGGGGTGAACGTCGAGCGGCTGGCGGCCCTGATCGCCGCCCAGGCGCACCAGGCCCAGTTCATGGTCGTCAGTCACCGCCGGCCGATGATCGCCGCGGCCACCCGCACCATCGGCGTCACCCAGGCCCGCGGCTCCCATACCCAGGTGGTCGGTTTGCCGCCGGCGGCCTGAGCCGACCGCGTGGGCCACAATGGGCCGAACAGGCTGTTCCAGGCCGTGAAGTCGCTCCCGTCCCCCCTGCCGTCCAGCCCCGATCTCCGGATTGGACCTCCCCGATTCCCCCCGCCACCGAGCCCGCCGCCCCCAGCGACCGCCTCTGGCTGCGCTCCGAACTGATGGGCACCCAGGTGATCACCCGGGACACCGGCCGCCGCCTGGGCGTCGTCGGCGAGGTGGTGGTCGACATCGACCGGCGCGAAGTAATCGCCCTAGGCCTGCGCGACAACCCCCTCACCCGGTTCCTGCCGGGCCTGCCCCGCTGGATGCCGCTTGATCGCATCCGCCAGGTGGGTGACGTGATCCTGGTGGATTCGGCCGACTCCCTGGCCGAGGGGTTCAACCCCGAGCGCTACAGCAAGGTCATCAACTGCCAGGTGATCACCGAGTCCGGCGAACAGCTGGGCCGCGTGCTCGGCTTCAGCTTCGACATCGAGACCGGCGAACTGACCACCCTGGTGATCGGTGCCCTCGGCGTTCCCCTGCTCGGTGAAGGGGTGCTCAGCACCTGGGAGATGCCGGTGGGGGAAGTGGTCAGCAGCGGCCCTGACCGGATCATCGTCTACGAGGGGGCCGAGGAGAAGCTCAAGCAGCTCGGCACCGGCCTGCTGGAGAAGCTCGGCATCGGCGGCGCCAGCTGGGAGCAGGAGGAGCGGGACCGCTTCCGCACCGGGGCCGTGCCGGCCGAGAACCAGCTGCCCGCCGGCCAGCCCACCGTCCAGGAGCAGCGCCGGATCCAGCCGGCCGCCAGCCGCAGCTTCCAGCCCACCGAGGAGCTGGAATATGTGGAACTGGAGGAACGGCGCGAGCGGGAGCCTCTGCGCCAGCGCCGCTACCTCGACGACGACCTGCCGGAACCGCGCCAGCGCCCCGACGACCGCATGGCTGACAGCACGCCTGATCGCAACTCGCCCCAGCGCTACGCCGAAGATCGCCACCGGGAAGATCGCTATGAAGACCGGTACCGGTACCCCGAAGAGCGCTATGGGTCTGACCGCGGTTACGGGCCGGAGAGGGATCGTCCCGAGCCTCCACGGAGCCGGGCAGCCCAGCGGGACCTGTATCCGCCCGCTGACAATGCCCTCGCTGACTTCGCCGCCGAAGACGACGCCCCTGTTGGCGAACCACCAGCCCGGAAGGCCCCCCGCGCCAGGGAGCCGGTGGATGTGGAGCCCGAGATCCTCGACGATCCCTGGTGAGAGGGGGACCGCCCGGCTTCAGCCCTCGCTGAACTGCAGCGACGCCGAATTGACGCAGTAGCGCAGCCCGGTGGGGTTGGGCCCGTCGTTGAAGACGTGGCCGAGGTGGGCATCACAGGTGGCGCAGCGGATCTCGGTGCGCTCCATGCCGTGGGAACGGTCGGTGTGGGTGGTGATCGCCCCGTCGCTCACCCCCTGCCAGAAGCTGGGCCAGCCGGTGCCGGAATCGAACTTGGTGGCGGAGCTGAACAGGGCGCTGCCGCAGCAGACGCAGTGGTACATGCCAGTGGCCTTGTTGTTCCAGTAGGCGCCGGTGAAGGCCCGTTCCGTGCCCCCCTCGCGGGCCACCCGGTACTGCTCCGGGGTCAGCTTCGTCCGCCAGTCGGCATCAGCGGAAACGGTGCTGGATGGGGAGGAGGAATCGCTCGGCTGCATGGTGGCGAACCCCGATGGGGCCATGGTGGAACGAATCCTATCCAGAGCCCACCGGCACCCCGGAGTGGTCCGGCGACGGCAGCAGACCCCGCACCATGGCCGCCACCGCCGCCACGGCGCCCGGCTGACCCCGCAGGCTGCGCAGGTCGTCGGCCATGGCCGCCAGGCGCTCGGGATGGTCCAGCCAGTCCGCCGCCTCGGCGGCGATCTGGGCCGGTTCGATCGGGCCGATCCGCTCAGGCACCACGGCTCGGCCGGCTGAGATGTTGGGCCAGGCCAGGAATCCCCGGTGGCGCATCCTCCAGGCGGTGAGGGCCACCCCCACCAGACGGCGCAGCAGGGGCAGCCTGGCCACCAGCCCCATCCAGCCATCCCAGGCCTGCATCACCGCCAGGTGCTGGGTGGGCACCAGCACGATCATCGGCACCGCGAGGGCCCCCAGCTCGGCGGTGTTGGCCCCCACCGTGGTGAGGGCAAGGGCGCACTGGCTCAGGGCGGCATGGGCGGGATGGCGCTCCAGCAGCCGGATGCGGGTGCCGGCCGCCGTGAGGATCTCGTCGCCCCGGAGCTCGGGCTCGCCGCCCCCCCGCAGGCGGTTCAGCGGGTTGGAGGGCCCGCCGTAGGCCAGCAGCTCCCGCACCGAGGTGGTGGGGGCCACCGGCAGCAGGAAGCGGCAGCCGGGCCTCAGGGCCGCCAGACGGTCGGCGGTCTCGAGCAGGAAGGGCACCCCCACCAGCAGCTTGGCCCGCTTCGAGCCTGGCAGCAGGGCCACCCAGTCGCCGGACGGCAGGGGATCGTCCTGGCGGGCCAGGGTCGAGAGATCGGCCATCAGGTCGCCCACGACGGTGGCCCGCTGCCGCCAGCGGGGGGCGAGGCGGCCGGCGGCGGCAGGCCCCATCACGGCGATGCGGTCGTTCCAGCGGGGCCAGCGGGCCACCCACTCGGCGTAGGTGAGGTGGCGGTAGCCCAGGCGGGCGGAGAGCAGCACGGTCCAGAACTGGTCACCGCCGAGGAAGACCACCACACCCCGCTCGGGCCAGGGGCCGTGGCGGCGGGGCCGCAGCAGCAGCCACCAGAACCGGGAGGCCGGCAGCACCCGCTCGAACAGATCCCAGCCCTGGGCCACCCGGTGCTCCGCCCCGGTGGCGTTGGGGCAGGGGACCAGCACCAGCCTCAGGCCGCAGGGGGCGGAGGGGTCCCGGGGCCGCAGGGGCTGCAGTCGATGCAGTTGCTCGGCGAGCGGCCGCACCCAGGTGCTCAGCTCGCCGGGGCCGTTGCTGACCAGCACGATCGCGCTCGCTGCGGCGGGAGCAGAGACCGGCGACGGCTGGGTCAAGAGAACCGCAGGTTCCGGAGGACGGGGCGGGAAAGAGAAATGCGGATGGCGAGACTTGAACTCGCAAGGCCGAAGCCACACGCCCCT
>CAZBMT010000147.1:0-1298 GCA_964492645.1 uncultured Cyanobium sp.
CCGCCGTGGCCCTGCCGGCGGGTCCCGCCCGGGCCGGCAGCGTCACCGCCGAATCGATCTTCGACCGTCAGGCGACCCGCCAGCAGGCCAGGAGCCAGGTGCCCAAGGGCGCCACGGTCACCCGCACCGTCTGCGAGGACCTGGAGGTGGGCCTGGACAACACCCGCTACCGCTGCACGGTGTACTACACGATGACGCCCACCCCGGCCCCGGGCGCCCCGGCCCCCGGCCAGCCCTGAGCCCCTCCCCCTGTCCGCAGGAGCGCTTCAGCGGAGGGACGTTTCAGTCACCCAGCCGGATCCAGCGCACCGGAGCCCGCCACGGCGGCAGTGGCACCAGGGCCGCCACCTGCTCCACCGGCGTCCGCTCCCAGCGCGGATGGGCCGCCAGCCAGCAGTCCCAGGCCCGCGCCAGCCGCTGGCGCTTGGCCCAGCGCAGGGCCGCCGTTCCGCCCCCATCCAGGCCACCGCGGCGACGCCCCTTCACCTCCACCAGCAGCAGCCGTCCCGGCTTGTGGACGATGAGGTCGAGTTCACCCCAGGGGCAGCGCCAGTTGCGCTCCAGCAGCTCCCAGCCGCGCTGGCGCAGCAGCCGCAGCACCCGCTGCTCGGCCCAGGCGCCCTGCCGCTGGACGGGAGTGGGGGGCATGGCCGGAGGGGATGGCTGACCCAGGGTTCCCCGTTGCGGTCCTGGCGAACCACTGGCGGAGCTCAGATCCAGTGATGGGGATTGGAGCGGCCGGGGACCAACCAGGCCATGCCGAGGACCACCGGCAGGAGCAGCACGGATCCCGCCAGCACCGGCATCAGCACATGGCCAGGGCGACCGCCAGGCCCATCACCGAGGGGGCCGGCCCGGACCGGGCGAGAGAGGCCACACGGATGATGGCCAGCGACCCCTTCCCCAGCAGCGGATTGCGGGGCTTGGGAAGGGGGCTCTCCGTATGACCGGACAGCAGCACCTGAGCGGGCAGGAAGGTCGACCGATACTCCCGGCCCTGGCGCCGCTGGGACCGGATCAGGCGCAACAGCCTGGCCATGGCAGATCTGTATGGAATCTGGCAGTTCACCTGAGCCGGCGCTGACCGGTTCAGCGTTGAACCTTACCCCGTTGAACCGAATTCAGTAGTACCGGCGCGGGTTCTGGCTGATCGCCAGCTGCACCTCCAGCAGAAACAGCAGCAGGCCCACGATCATGGCGCCCATGGCCGCCACGAACAGGGGCACCACGATGGCGGTGACATCAAGGGCCGCCACCGCGCTGATGAACAGCACCGCCACCACGGCGGCCACCAGCAG
>CAZBMT010000147.1:1398-6366 GCA_964492645.1 uncultured Cyanobium sp.
AGGAACACCGGCGCCACCGAGAGCTGGATCGCCTTGGAGAGCCCCGCCACGGAGCGGCCATCGCCGATGTCGATGGACAGCAGCAGGGCGAGGCTCCAGGCCATCCGGGGATTCCCTCAGGCTTCCGGTGTGATCTGGCTCTGGAGCAGGGCCTCCAGCTCCTGTTCGGAGAGCGGGGCCGAGAGCTGGTATCCCTGGCCGTGGCGGCAGCCGAGGGTGAGCAGCATCTGCCGCTGCCGGGAGCGTTCCACCCCCTCCACCACCACCGTGATCCCGGTGGCGTCACTGAGCCGGATCACCGCGCTGAGCATGGCCTGCTGCAGCTGGTCGTAGTCGATCGCGGAGATCAGGCTGCGGTCGATCTTGACCTCGCTGAACGGCAGCTCGGTGAGCCGCTGCAGGCCGGAATAACCGGTGCCGAAATCATCCATGGCCAGCGCGAACCCCTGCCGCCTCAGATCCCGCAGCTGGTCGGCCCCATGGGTGGACATCTCCAGGATGCTGCCTTCGGTGAGCTCCAGGACGATCCGGTCGGGCGTCAGCTGGTGGCGTTCCAGGGCCATCAGCAGGTCGCTGCTCCAGCCCGGATCCTGCACCTGGAGCGGCGAGACGTTCACGCAGATCCTGCCGAGCTGCAGCCCGGCGCGGTCCCAGCGGTGCAGGGCCTCGAACGCCCGCTCCATCACCCAGCGCCCCAGGGAGGAGATCTGGGCCGTGGCCTCGGCCACGTCGATGAAGTCGGCGGGGGACTGGCGCCCCAGCACCGGATCATCCCAGCGGCAGAGCACCTCGGCGGCGATCACCCGGCCGGACTCCAGCTCGATGATCGGCTGGAAGGCCAGCTCCAGCTGCTCCTGCTCGATCGCCAGGGCCAGCGGACGGGCCAGCAGTTCCTGCAGCTGGACCGACCGCTCCACCGGCGCGGCGATGCAGCAGCTGGGGAAGGGCTGGCGGTGGGTTTCCTCCAGCGCCCGGGTGGCGGCATCCAGGAGCAGCGGGAACTCGCTGCCGTCGTTGGGCGCCCGGCTGATGCCCACGTTCAGCGACGGCTCGATGACGTGCTCCAGCACTGTCGTGGGGCTCTCCAGGCTGGTCAGCAGCTCGCCGGCCATGTCGCGCACCGCGTCGATGCCCATCGCTCCCGGCACCAGGGCCAGAAGCCGGTCCCCCCCCTGGCGGGAGAAGAAGCCACCGGCCGGCAGGGCCGCCTCCAGGCGATGGGCGATCTCCTCGATCAGGGCTTCACAGGCGGCGATGCCCAGCCGGCCGCGCACCAGGTCGAGCTGCAGCACCTGCAGATGCAGCAGCACGGCACCGTCCCTGTAGCGGTCCGTCACCAGGCTTTCGAGATCCGCCAGGTTCACCCGCTGGTCGAGCAGCTCCAGCAGGCACCAGACCACCCCCGGCCCGGCGGCGGCGGGCAGACGGGTCAGCGACAGGGGAATCGCCGCCTCGGCCTGCGGCACACCGGCCAGATCACTGCGCAGGCTCGCCACGGTCCCCGCCAGCAGCGGCGCCACGTCGGCGGCACAGAGATCCTGCAGGGTCCGCTGGCGCAGCGCCGCCCGCTCCAGCCCCGCGCGCCGGCAGAAGGCTCCGTTCGCCGCCAGGATCAGCCCCTCACCATCGGCCAGGGCCGCCGGCCGCTCGATCTTCTGCAGCAGGCCCTCGATCGCTCCGGCCCCCGGCTCCCCTGCCCCGGCGCCATGGCTCGCCATCACGACTCCGCGGTGCGGGACCCGCGACCGGCACCTGGCCGCCGGCAGCGCCCGGGCTGAACACCCCTGGGCTGGAAGTCCCTGGTCATCAACGGATGCGGAGAGCGAACGGACCGCCGATGCGGTCCTGCTTCACGCTAGTCGCCCTCTCCCCATCGGCATCCCTCGCCGGGCCCTGGAGAGGCGTGGAGCCCCTGCCTAGGCTGGCCTTCTCCGCTTCATCGTCGATGACGCGCCCCCTCTGCCCGCCGCCGCCCCGGCCCCTCTCCCCGAGCCGGTTGCCAACCCTGCTGCTGGCCCTGCTCCTGGCCCTGCTGCTGGATGGAGTGCTGCTGCTGGCCCGCCCCATGCCGGTGGCGGCGGCGATGGACTACGCCAAGCAGGTGCTGATCGGGGCCGATTTCCATGGCGCCGACCTGCGCGGTGTCACCTTCAACCTCACGAATCTCCGCGACGCCGATCTCTCGGGGGCCGACCTGCGCGGCGCCAGCCTCTTCGGCGCCAAGCTCCAGGACGCCGACCTCAGCGGCAGCGATCTGCGGGACGCCACCCTGGATTCGGCCGTGTTCGAGGGCACCGACCTGCGCAACGCCCGCCTCGACGACGCCTTCGCCTTCAACACCAAGTTCCGCGGCGTGCTCATCGACGGCGCCGACTTCACCAACGTGCCCCTGCGCGGTGATGCCCTCGCCAGCCTCTGTGCCGCCGCCAGCGGCACCAATCCCGTCACCGGCCGCCTCACCCGCGACACACTGAACTGCAGCTGAGTCCGCCCCGATGAGCTTCGATGCCCGCAGCCGCGAGCGGCTGGAGGCCCTCGGCCGCCAGCTGCCCCGTCCATTGCCCGCCCCGCCGCCTTCCACCCCGGCCGCCGGCGCTCCGGCCCCCGGGACATCGGCGCTCGAGCGGCGCCATCCAGTGGAAACCGAGCAGGACCCCGAGAAGCTGTTCCGCGCCCTGATGAACGTCAGCGCCGACGGCAGCGTGCCCCCCCATCTGCTGGAGCGCCTGCGGCAGCTGGAGACCCCTCCCACCACCGCCGGCAGCCCCCGCCCCGGCCCCGCCGGCGAGCGGAGCGGCGACGGCAGTGGCGACCCGAGCGGCGCTGGCGCCTCCCCCGGGGCCTCCACCCGGCGTCGCACCCCGACCCCCCGCACCGGGGCGAACCGGCGCCCCCCGGCCGATGACAGCGAACGGGAGCTCTACACCGCCTTCCAGCAGCTGCTGCTCGAGGACGGGGATTAATCAGTACATCTGTACTAGGGTGAGGCCTGTCGCCCGCGGCCCGTGCCCGATCCCCGCCGCCCCGACCAGCACCATCCCGATCCCGGCCCGGGGGTCGATCTCAACACCCAGCTGCACCTCCACCCCGAGCGCACCCTGCTGCTGCACGTCTGTGGCGACTCGATGGTCGGTGCCGGCATCCGCCACGGCGACCTGCTCGTCGTCGACCGGGGGGCCACACCCCGATCGGGCCGCATCGTGGTGGCCCTGCTGGAGGGGGGGTTCACCCTCAAGCGCCTGGTGCGCCGGGGGCCGCGCTGGTGGCTGGAGGCGGCCAACCCCGCCTACCCGCCCCTGGCCCTCGGCGGCAGCGACGACGACCGCCTCTGGGGCGTGGCCCTGCACGTGATCCGTTCGCTGCCGGGAGGTCGATGGCCCAGGCCACAGTCCTGATCGACGGCAACAACTTCTACGCCTCCTGCGAGGCCGCCCTCGATCCCGCCGTGATCGGCAAACCCCTGGTGGTGCTCTCCAACAACGACGGCTGCATCGTCTCCCGCAGCGCCGAGGCCCGCGCCATGGGCATTCCCATGGGCACCCCCTGGTTCCAGGTGCGCCACGACCTGGAGCGCCGCGGCGTGGTGGTGCGCAGTTCCAACTACGGCCTCTACGCCGACATGAGCCAGCGGCTGATGGCCAGCCTCGAGGCCTGGGTGGAGGAGCTGGAGGTCTATTCCATCGACGAGGCCTTCGGCCGCCTGCACCGCCCGTCCGGCGACGGCGACCTGACCGCCTGGGGGCGGGAGCTGCGCCGCCAGGTGCGCCGCCAGCTGGGCCTGCCGGTGGCGGTGGGCATCGCCCCCACCAAGGTGCTGGCCAAGATCGCCAACCGCATCGCCAAGCGCGACCTCTCCCATGGCGGCGTCTTCGATCTGGGCCCGGCGGGGGATCCGGGCCCCTGGCTGGAGGCCATCGCCATCGAGGACGTCTGGGGCATCGGCCGCAAGCTGTCCCGCTGGTGCCGGCTGCGGGGCATCGCCAACGCCCGGGCCCTGCGCGACATGCCGAGTGGCGAGCTGCGGCATCGCTGCGGCGTGGTGGGGGTGCGTCTGCAGCAGGAGCTGCGCGGCCACAGCTGTCTGCCCCTGGTGGCGGTGCCGCCGGCGAAGCAGGAAACCTGCGTCAGCCGCAGCTTCAGCGAGCCGGTCACCAGCCTCGAAGGCCTGCGGCAGGCGATCGCCACCTACCTCAGCCGGGCCGGCGAGAAGCTGCGCCGCCAGGGGCAGCGGGCGGGCAGCGTCACGGTGTTCGTGCGCAGCAGCCCCTTCAACGGCACCCGCTTCTACGCCAATGCCGCCACCGCCCGTCTGCCCCTGCCCAGCAACGACACCGCCGTGCTGCTCGCCGCCGCCCTGCCCCTGGCCGAGCGGCTGTTCCGGCCCCACAAGCCGCTGCAGAAGGCGGGGGTGCTGCTGCAGGACCTGCAGCCGGTGGAGCTGCTGCAGCACCATCTGCTGGTGCCGCTGCCGCCGGAGCAGCAACGGCGGCGTGAGGCCCTGATGGCCGCCGTCGACGGCCTCAACCGCCGCTACGGCAGCGGCACGGTGCAGTGGGCCGCCTGCGGCCTGCGGCCCCGCTGGACGATGCGCCGCTCGCGCCTGTCGAGGGCCGCCACCACCCGGCTGAGCGATGTGCCGGTGGTGCGGGCCTGAAGGCCACGTTCAGGGCCGCCATCAGGGCCCGTCGTCGAGGCTGGCGATCTGGTTGCGGCCGTTGCCCTTGGCCAGCTCGAGGGCCCGCTCCGCCCGTTGGATCAGGTCGGTGAAGCGCTGATCCGAAGGGGACAGGACGGTGAGGCCACCACTGATGTGCAGGCGGAAGTCGGAATGGGTATGGATGCCGGGCAGATGGGCGACGGCGTTGCGCAGGCCATCGGCCAGCGCCAGGGCCTGGTCGCGGGGGATTCCCACCAGCAGCAGGGCGAACTCACCATCCCCCAGGCGGGCGGCGAAGTCCTGCGCCTGGA
>CAZBMT010000148.1:0-6341 GCA_964492645.1 uncultured Cyanobium sp.
AGCCAGGCCAGCAACCCAGGCCCCAGTGGGTCCAGCAGAAACCGTCGCAGGGAGAGCACCACGGCCAGCGGTGCGGGGCGTCAACTCCAGGCTGGTGGGGCGACGGGGGGGTGGTGGGGCGGGCTGCCAAGATTTAACAAACGTCCGTGGTCCCGGTGCCGCTCTTCAACGCCCGCGTTCAGGTTTCCCTGCGCCCCTCCGTGCTGGACCCCGCCGGGGAGGCCACGCGGGCCGCCGCCGCCCGGCTCGGGGTGGAAGGGGTGAAGCGGTTGCGGATCGGCAAGGCGATCGAACTGGATCTGGAGGCGCCGGACCGGGCCACGGCCCAGGCCCGGCTCGAACTGCTCAGCGACCGCCTGCTCGCCAATCCGGTGATCGAGGACTGGTCGCTGGACCTGGCCGAAGCGGGTTGAGGGGGGCGGACCGATGACCGTCGGCATCGTGGTGTTTCCCGGCTCCAACTGCGACCGGGATGTGGCCTGGGCCCTGCAGGGCTGCCTGGGCATCCCCGTGCGTTTCCTCTGGCATGAGGAGCGCGACCTTTCCGGCCTCGAGGCCGTCGTGCTGCCGGGGGGCTTCAGCTACGGGGATTACCTGCGCTGCGGCGCCATCGCCCGCTTCGCTCCCGTACTGGAGGAGGTGCACAGCTTCGCGGAGGGCGGCGGGCCGGTGCTCGGCATCTGCAACGGCTTCCAGGTGCTCACGGAGATGGGCCTGCTCCCCGGCGCCCTCACCCGCAACCGGGATCTGCACTTCCTTTGCCAGAGCAGCCCGCTGGAGGTGCAGCCCGGTGTCTGCCGCTGGCTGGGCGGCTACGGCGCCGGCGAGCGGATCAGCCTGCCGATCGCCCACGGGGAAGGGCGCTATCAGGTGGAGCCCGATGAGCTGGAGCGTCTCGAGGATCAGGGCTGCGTCGTGCTGCGCTACGTCGCCAATCCGAATGGGTCACGGGGCGATGTGGCCGGCCTGACGAATCCCGCGGGCAACGTGCTTGGCCTGATGCCCCATCCGGAGCGGGCCTGTGATCCGGTTACCGGCGGCCTGGATGGCCGTCGCCTGCTGCAATCACTGCTGGGCTGAGCTCTCACTCCTGCGCTGCGAGGACGTCGCGGCTGGCGCGGGGATCGGCGGCCAGGGTGCGGGCCCCGGGCGTCCAGTCGGCCGGACACACCTGGCCCGGCCGGTGGCGCACGAGCTGGAACGCCTGCAGCACCCGCAGGGTTTCGTCCACACTGCGGCCGACCGCCACGTCGTTGACGGTGCTGTGGCGGATCACCCCATCGGGATCGATCAGGAACAGTCCCCGCAGGGCCGTGCCGGCCTGCTCATCGAGCACGTGGTAGGCCCGGGCGATCTCCTTGGTGAGATCCGACACCAGGGGGTAGGCCACATCCCCGAGCCCGCCGCTCCTGCGTTCGGTCTGCACCCAGGCCAGGTGGCTGTAGGGGCTGTCGACGGACACGGCCAGGATGGCGGCGCCGAGGCGGCTGAATTCCGCGTGGCGATCACTGAAGGCCGTGATCTCCGTGGGACAGACGAAGGTGAAATTGAGGGGATAGAAGAACAGGACCACATCCCTGCCGCGATAGTCGCGCAGCGACAGGTCCCGGAACTCCTGATCCACCACCGCGGTGGCGCGAAAGTCGGGGGCTTCGAGACCCACAAGCCTGCCGCTGCTGGTCATGGTGGGCACCGTATCGGGAGGGGAGTGGCCACCATGCTGGCCCGACGGAGCCTGGCTCTACGATGCCTTTCAAGAAAGCGATGCCTCTGCCATGGGTTGGGATCCGACCGTCCTGCGTAAATACAACACCACCGGCCACTTCCGCCTCATCAATCAGCTGCGCTCCGAACTCAAGGGCAATCCGCTGATCCGCCCCAAGGATGGCGAAACCGTGGGCGCCGCCAACCGCAGCAAGAGCCTCACCCGTGCCCTGCAGAACCGTTCCCAGGCAGGGGGTTACGGCCGCAGCCGCCGCTCGGTCCAGAGCTCCCAGCCCGTCGTCGTCACCGCCGCACCTGTGCTGCCCGCGGTCGCTCCGCTGCCCGTCCGGGTCGAGAGTGTGGAAAGCCAGGAAGCAGCCAATGCCCGCAGCTTCCGGGAACGGCTCAACGCCATCGAGATGCGCTGAAGCAGCGACTTTGACGACGCATCAACGCGGCGTCAAACCTGCAGCCAAGGATCTTCAACAGTGGATTAGCCCCTGCCGTTGATTTTTTGCACGGTGGAGTGACGCCATCCAGGCCGCCTCGGATCTGGGAGGAATGAACCAGAACAATGGCTCGGGGGAGACTTGAACTCCCGACCTTGGGGTTATGAATCCCACGCTCTAACCAGCTGAGCTACCGAGCCAATCAAAGTGATCCTAAACGATGACCGGCTCGGACCCGACCGGATCAGGCCCGGGGGGGGAGCATCTGCAGGGGGTTGACCGCACCGCGGCCGGGGGGGTGGATCTCGAAGTGCAGGTGGGGGCCGGTGCTGCGACCGGTGCTGCCCATCTGGCTGATCACCTGACCCTGGGTGACCATCTCGCCCCTGGCCACCAGCAGGCGGCTGTTGTGGGCGTAGAGGCTGCGGCTGCCATCGGGATGGGCGATCTCCACCAGGAAGCCGTAGCCGCCGTCATGCCAGCCGGCGAAGACGACCTGCCCCTCCCTGGCCGCCACGATCGGTGTGCCGACGTTGTTGGCCACATCGATGCCCTTGTGCATCCGGCCCCAGCGCCAGCCGAAACCGGAGGTGAACACCCCGCGGGTGGGCCAGATCCAGGTGGTGGAGGGGGCCGTGGTGCCCCCGTCGAACGGAGGCTGGGGGTCGCCGAACTCGGGGGTGTCCGGCCAGCTGATGCCGCCGCTGACGGAGGGTTTCAGGCCCAGCAGCATGCGGGAACGGCCCGGCGCTGACTGCGCCAGCCGCACCTGGCTACCCACCACGAGCCGGGCGGTCTCCAGGCCGGGATTGAGGCGGATCAGCTCGGCCACACTCAGGCCGTAGCGCTGGGCCAGCTTCAGCACCGTGTCGCCGAAGCGGACCACCCCATCGCTTTCGACGGGCGGAGGGGTGGAAACAGGGGGGCTCTGGCGCTGGACGGAGGCGTCGAGGGAGGCGATGCGGCCGAGGCGCTCCTTGCCACGGGAGGGCAGTACCAGCCAGTCGCCGTTGCCGAAGCGATGGTCTTCATCGACGTCATTCAGGCGAGCCAGGCGGCTCTCATCAAGATCGAGGGCGGTGGAGAGCTCCTCAATGGACACCGGACGTCGGACCTTGATCCAGACCCGGTCGGTGGCGGAAGGCAGGGAAGCCAGCAGGGTCTCTGTGGACACCGTGCTGGGGGAATCATCAGCGATGACAGCCACGAGCGGCACGACGGCCGGTGTGGAGAGCAGAAAGGGAAGAATCAAGCGGAAAGGCTTCATGCATTTCACATCCAGCGGACAAATCCCGGCAGAGAAGCCAACATCTGCGGGACCGGCAGAGAGTAGCGCTATGAACCACAGGCGGCAAGGTTCCTCAGGCACAACTCGGTCGGGACATCGGGGCCGATCCGCTCGGGTCTCAGGAGTCGCTGACTGCGGCCGACCCCATCTGGCGCAGGGCCTCGAACAGCACGATGCCAACGGACACCGAGAGATTCAGGCTGCGGACGCCCCCCTGGCCCTCCCGGGCCCGGCGGGCCATCGGGATGGTGAGCAGGGCCTCGGCCGACGCCTGCAGGGCGTTCGGTAATCCGTCCGTCTCCCGCCCGAACAGCAGCCAGTCGTCGGGATGGAAGCGGAAGTCGGTGTAGGAGGCCTCCGCCTGGCTGCTGAGGGCCACCAGCCGGCCACCCCGCCGCCGCCGCTGCGCCTGGAACTGCTCCAGATCGCCGTGGCGGTGCAGCGACACCCAGGGCCAGTAATCCAGGCCGGCCCTGCGCAGGTGGCGATCGCTGATCGAGAAGCCGAGGGGTTCGATCAGGTGCAGTTCGCAGCCGGTGGCGGCGCAGGTGCGGGCCACGTTGCCCGTGTTCGGCGGGATCTGGGGCTGGTAGAGAACGACGCGGGGCATCCGGGGCGGCCTCAGCAGTCGCGAGGCACGGGCTGGCTCAGGGCCAGCAGGTCGATGGCCCGGCCCTGGAGCACGAGCCAGGCCGCCTCGCTGCGGGCCAGCAGGGTCTGTTGCAGCGTCCCGAGCCGGTCGCGGAAACGTGCTCCGGCCGGCGTCGGCGGCACCACCCCCCAGCCCGTCTCCTCGCACACCACCACCAGGGGGGCCGGGCAGGCGCCGATGGACGCGAGCAGCTCGTCGCCGCGGCGGCTCCAGTCAGGGGCCTCCAGCTCCAGGTGGGCGGCCACCCAGGTTCCGAGCGAATCCACCAGCCCCAGTTGCCCGTCCTCCAGACGTCCCAGCCCGGCGGCCAGCTCACCGCCCACCTCGCGGCAGCCCCAGGAGGCCGGGCGCCGCAGACGGTGGCGCCGCAGGCGCTCCTGCCAGGCGTCGTCGTCGGGCAGGAGCGGCCCGGTGGCCAGGTAGATCACCGCCAGGCCGCTGGCATCGGCCAGATGCTCGGCCCAGCGGCTCTTGCCGCCCCGCGAGGGTCCGCTGACCAGCGTGAGGCGGGGATGACGCTGGACCGCCGACGGGGGCTCAGCCGCCACCGTTCATGTTGCGCAGGGTGGCCACCGAGGAGGGCGAAACGCGGTTGAGGTAACGGAAGATCCAGTACTTGAACACCGTCGCCAGCACCACCGGGAAGGTGGCGATGAAGAGCATCACGAAGTTCTCCTGGGCCGGCAGTCCCAGATGGTGGGCGACACCGTCGAGCAGCACCGTCCAGCCTTCCGGGCTGTGGAATCCCACGAAGATGTCCGTGAACAGAATGATGGCGAAGGCCTTGGCGCTGTCGCTGAGGCCGTAGACCATTTCGTCGATGAAGCCCCGCAGCACCTGGATGTCGCGTCGTCCGACGATCGCCACCAGCACGAAGCCGATGAAACCGCAGACATCGGCCAGGACGTTCTTGATGGCGTGGGTGCTCTCCTGGTCGGCCTCCTCCTTGAGCTCCTGGGCCCGCCTGGCCAGCTCCGTCTGCAGCTCCTCCCGGCTGGGCAGGGCCTTGCCCGCCAGCAGGGCATCGAATTCGATCTCCGCCTGGTAGACGCGCAGCTTCTCCACCGCCCGCTCCTCCAGGTGCGGTTTCGGGTAGGCGAGGAAGGCGTTGTCGGGGGCGAACCGATCCACCAGGGGCGACACCACATAGGTGCGGCTCACCTGCTGCACCAGCACCGGCACCAGCACCAGCAGCAGCAGGATCCGCAGTGACACCAGGGTGGAATCGCGGCGGCGGCGGAAGCCCGCCACCACGCTGGCCTCCGCCTCCGGGTCCAGCTGGCGCCGCACCTGGTCGACCACGCTCACCAGGCTGCGGGGCAGCATCTCCGGGGTGCGGCTCAGGGCCGGCAGCTCCTCCCGTGCCACCGCGTAGCGGGCGGTGACCGTGTCGATCAGCTGGTACTGGCGCAGCTCCTGGCCGGACAGTTCCTGGCGGTAGGGGGCCAGTGCCTCCCTGGACTGACGGCAGACCTGCAGGGCCGCCCGGAATCGGCGCAGCACCTGGGCCTGCATCGCCCGCGGGATGCTGAGCTCCAGTTCGGGACGCACCGGCCGGTCGTTGTAGTGCTCCATCTCGATGCTCTGGATGAGCAGGGCGGCCTCGTAGCCGCGTTCGAGATCGGAACTCAGGTCGAGAGAGCGGGCCCGCCCGAAGGTGCCCATCCAGTTCGTCAGTCCCATGGGGAGGCGGGCAGAGGGGCCATCAGCGGGAGAAGACCCACCAGGTGAGCATCGGCACCACCGTTCCGACCACCAGCAGCACGATCACCCAGGTGAAGGCGTTACTGCTGGAGGTTTCCTCCCGGGTGGGAATGTTGCTGACGACGGCGGCAGCTTCCACCACGGCGGGTTCACCGGGATCCTCGCCGCCCTGGAGCACGGTGCCGAGGCGGGCCAGGGCGTCGACGGCCGCCTGACGGTACCGGTCACCGCTGCGCAGCGGCTGGGCCATCGTGGTGGAGGCGGTGCTCTCCAGCAGCTCATCGGGCAGCTGGCGATCGAGGGGAGCCTGGGCGGCGATCGCCGTGGAGCGCGTCTGGGTGTCGATCAGCAGCAGCAGCAGGGGGTCGGGACTGCTGCCGGCGGCGGGATCGGCCGACCAGCGCTCCAGCAGCTGCCCGGCCAGGGTGGTGAGATCGAGGCCGTAGTCAAGCCGGCTGAGGGTGATCAGACGGGCATCGACCCGTTCGGCGCCGAAGGCCTGGAGCTGGCGTTCGATCTCGGCCTTGCCCGCCCGGCTGAGCAC
>CAZBMT010000149.1:0-6335 GCA_964492645.1 uncultured Cyanobium sp.
GAGAGGGCGGTGTCGTGGCTGCCGGGAGCCTCGCTGCCCTGCGCCTGATGGCTGGTCTCGCCGCCCAGCTCGAAGCAGGCGTGCACCGCCTGCAGGGCCTTCACGCCATCGTCTTCCGCCACCACGCAGCTGGTGCGGATCTCGCTGGTGGCGATCAGGGCGATGTTGATGCCCGCATCGGCCAGGGAGCGGAACATCCGCGCCGCCGTGCCGGCGGTGCAGGCCATCCCGGCCCCCACGGCGCTGACCCTGGCGATGGCGGGGCCCTCCTCGAAGCCGGCGCCGTCCCACTGGCGCAGGACCGTGGCCAGGGCCCGCTCGGCCCCCGGCCGGTCGTCACGCCGCAGGGTGAAGCTCATGTCGCGCCGCCGGTCCTCCGGTCCGCCGTGGGTGCGCTCCGACTGCACGATGGCGTCGAGGCTGATGCTCGCATCGGCAAGGGCCCGGCAGATGGCCGCGGCGACCCCCGGCCGGTCGGGCACCCGCCGCACCGACACCTGCACCTGGTCGCGGTCGAGGGCCACCCCCCTCACCGCCGGATCGCCGACGTGGCAGGGGGGCGGATTGTGGCGCAGCTGCTGGTCGGAGAGCTCGAAGGCCTCGCCGGCGGCCCGCAGGGCCCGGGCCCCCAGCTGGCCATCCACCACGCAGCTCACCTTCACCTCGCTGGTGGCGATCAGGCGCAGGTTGATGCCGAGGCGGGCCATGGTGTCGAACAGCCGGGCCGCCACCCCGGGGCGGCCGAGGATGCCGGCGCCGGCGATGCTGAGCTTGGCCATGCCCGCCTCGGCCGAGAGCTGGGCCCCATCGGCCCCCATGGCCGCCAGCACCTCCCGGCACACCTGCCGGGCGCTCTCCATCTCCGTCGCCGCCAGGGTGAAGGCGATGTCGTTGCTGGCGCCCTCGTGGATCGCCTGGACGATCAGGTCCACGTTCAGGCCGGCGGCGCCGAGGGCCTCGAACAGGGTGGCGGCCACCCCCGGCCGGTCGGGGACGTGGGAGAGGGCCAGCACCGCCTGGTCGGCCTCCAGTTCCGCCCCGTCCACGGGCCGGCCCAGCTCCAGCCCCTCACTGCCGATCGGCCGGGCCGGACCGCTGGTGAGCCGGGTGCCGGGGGCCTGGCTCCAGCTGGAGCGAACCGTCAGGGGCACCCCGTAGTTGCGGGCGATCTCCACGGCCCGGGGGTGGAGCACGGCGGCCCCGAGGCTCGCCAGCTCCAGCATCTCGTCGCAGCTGACGCTCTCCATCAGCTGGGCGTCGCTCACCTTGCGCGGGTCGGTGGTCAGCACCCCGGGCACATCGGTGTAGATCTCGCAGCCGTCGGCGCCGAGGGCGGCCGCGAGGGCCACCGCGGAGGTGTCCGAGCCGCCCCGGCCCAGGGTGGTGATCTCCGGGGTGCCGGCCTGGCCGCTGCTGGTGCCCTGGAAGCCGGCCACCACCACCACGTGGCCATCCTCCAGCAGGCGGCGCAACCGTTCGGTGCGCACCTCCAGGATCCGCGCCCGGCCATGGGCCGATTCGGTGATGATCCCGGCCTGGGTACCGGTCATCGAAACGGCGGGCACGCCTTCGGCATGCAGCGCCATCGACAGCAGGGCGATCGACACCTGCTCACCCGTGGCCAGCAACATATCCATCTCCCGGCGGGGGGGATCGCTGCAGAGGCTGGCGGCCATGCCGGTCAGCTGGTCGGTGGTGTGGCCCATGGCCGAGACGACGACCACCAGCTCATGGCCCTCTTCACGGCTGGCGGCGATGCGGCGGGCCACCGCCCGGATCCGCTCGGTGTCCGCCACCGAGGTCCCCCCGAACTTCTGAATCAACAGGGCCATTCCCGCGTTGCCGGCGCATCCGGCCTGATTATCGACGCGGAGCGCTCCCGGGCTGGGCGAGGGCGGCCAGCAGGAAGCCGTCCCGGAAGGCGTCGCCGGGGTCGGCGCCGCGCTTGAGGGCGGCCTCCACGTCGAGCAGGCGGCGCAGCAGGGCCAGGATCTGGTCGGGGCTGCGGCCGCGGATCTGCTTGCGCATCACGTAGACCCGCTTGGGGTTGCCGATCCCCGCGGCCTTGGCGATCACGGCCACGTCCTGTTCGCCGCTGCGCTCCAGCAGGCACACCCAGAGCCAGCCCCGGATCTGACTGGCCAGGGCCGCGACGATGCGCAGGGCGGGCTCGCCCACCTCCAGCAGGGCCTCCACCAGGGCGATGGCCTCGGCGGGGCGCTGGGCGAGCAGGGCGTCGCCCACGGCCAGGCTGCTGGTGACCTGGCCGCCGATCAGGGCGGCCACCGCCTCGGCGGTGATCGGTCCGCCGCCGCCGCTGCCGTCACCGCCGCCGCCGGCCTGGAGCGCCAGCTTCTCCAGCTCGCTGGCGAGCCGCATCCCGTCGCTGCCGATCGCCTCGGCCAGGGCCTCGGCCGCCCCGCGCGCCAGGGTCAGGCCCCGCTCCCGGGCGGCGCGCTCCACCCGTTCGATCTGACCGGCTCCGTCCCAGATCGGCGGCAGCGTGAAGGACCGCTCCTCGGCCATGGTCCGCAGCAGCTTGGTGGTGCGCAGCCGGGCGTCGGGCTTGCCGTCGCTGACCAGGAACAGGTGGCCATCGTCCGGGATCAGCGCCACGGAGGACTCCAGCTGGGCGGCCAGCTCCGCTGGGCAGGCCTGGCAGAAGGGGCTGCGCTGCAGCACCACCACCCGGGCCCCGGCACCGAAGGCCGGGGTGCGGGCCTCCTCCAGGGCCCGGGCCGCCTGGACGGCATCGGCTCCGTCAAGGCGGCTGAGGTTGATCGAGGCCCAGGCGGGATCCACCAGGGCCTCGATCTGCGCGGCCAGGGCCCGGTGCCGGGCGGCCTCGTCGTCGCCCCAGTAGAGATGGATGGGCATCAGGGCAGGGGCGGCCGCGCCGACGGCGGCAGGGAGCCGAGCAGGCGGGAGTCCCGGCTGATCATCGCCGTGGCCCCGCCATGCAGGGCCGAGGCCAGCTCCAGGGCAGCGTCGGGCCCCAGGGCTGGACCGTTGGTGTCAGGCCGCTGCAGGCGCGCCGCCGCCAGGGCGACCTGGGGGGTGAGGCTCACCAGGGTCCAGGCCGCCGGGTCGCTGAACACCGCTTCGTAGCGGGCCGCCAGGGCCTCGTCCCCCCGGAGCAGGGGCCCTTCCACCAGCGCCCTCAGGGTGGCCATGCTCAGGACCCCGCGCCAGTGGCCGGCGGCGATCGCGGCGATCAGGGGCTCCTGCCGGCGGCTGGAGGCGTCCCCGCGCAGCCAGGGAATCAGGACCGTGGCGTCGATGGCCACGGCCGATCCGAGAGCCAGGGTGGCGTCGCCGTCCAGGGGGTTGATCAGGGGCTCGGCCGCTCCCCTGCCGCCTGCGGGGGGCGGTAGGGGATCGGGCCAGCAGTCGCGGCCGCTGCCCCTGAGGGCGAGCAGGGCCTGCCGCTGGGCCCGGTGGCGGCGCCACAGGGGCACCAGGGCCGCCACCGGCTGGCCGTGGCGCGATATCAGGGTCTCCTCGCCCCCGTGGGCCCGATCGAGCAGCTCTGGGAAGCGCTTCCTGGCCTCGAGCACGCCGAGGGTGTGCATGGCTGGCGGGGCCGCAATCTGGATCTGTACACAATGTACAGATTTGGGCATTGGTTGATCTCGGCCCCCGGGGGCTGCGCCGGGCTCTGGGCCTGCCCCAGCCTCCTCCGCTCGGCTCGGCCGCGACCGTCGGCATGGCAACAGCCACCGGCATGGCAACGGCTCCTATGGACGCCCCTGCGCCGCCCCGACCGGCGCCTCCCGTAGCCTCGCCGTTTCCTCTTCCGGGCTCCAGGTCGCGCCGGGCGCCGGTGGTGGCTCAGCGCCCCGGGCGCCGCAGGCGATGGACAGCTTCGATTCCTCCGGCTCCGCGGCCTCCCTCGACCACCCGATCTTCCGGGAGAGCGTGCGCCGCATCCGTGGCTGGCTCGGGCCCACCGGCCTGGAGGGGGTGGAGCGGGAGGTTCTCGAGCGCCTGGTGCACAGCAGCGGCGATCTGGCCCTGGCGCCGGATCTGCGCCTCGGTCCGGGGGCCTGCGCTGCCGGCCTCAACGCCCTGGCGGCCGGCGCGCCGATCCTCACCGACACGGCGATGGCGGCGGCGGCCGTGGCGCCCATGGCCCGGCGCACCTTCGCCAATCCGGTCCACTCGGTGCTGGCCTGGGCCCCCGCCGTTGCGCCTGCCGGTGGCACCCGGGCGGCGGCGGGCATGGAGCGGGCCCTCCTGGAGCACCCCGGCGCGGTGGTGCTGGTGGGCAGCGCCCCAACGGCCCTGGAGCGGTTGCTGGAGCTGGTCGAGGCCGGAACCATCGCCGCCCCGGCCCTGGTGATCGGCATGCCGGTGGGGTTCGTGGGGGTGGCCGAGAGCAAGCGCCACCTGGCGGCCAGCGGCCTGCCGCAGATCCGGCTGGAGGGCAGCAAGGGCGGCGCCGGACTGGTGGCGGCCGCCGCCAATGCCCTGCTGCGGCGTGCATGGCTGGATCAGGCGGCCCAGGTTCTGCCGGCCCAGGATCAGGCGGCCCTGGATCCCCCCTGAAGTCCCACCGCCACATGGCTGTTGGCCTCGATGCGGCCCAGCACCTGGCGGGCCCGCAGCACCACCGAGGCGGGAACGCCCGCCAGCCGCGCCGCCTCGATGCCGTAGCTGCGGCTGGCGCCCCCCCGGCTGACCCGGTGCAGGAACACCAGGTCGTTGCCGGTCTCCTCCACCAGCACCTGGGCGTTGCCCACGTTCGGCAGCAGCTCGGCGAGCTCGTTGAGCTCGTGGTAGTGGGTGGCGAAGATGGTGCGGGCGCCGATGCCCTCGGCCAGGTGCTCCGCCACCGCCCAGGCGATCGAGAGGCCGTCGAAGGTGGCCGTGCCCCGGCCGATCTCGTCGAGCAGCACCAGGGAGCGGGGGCTGGCGTGGTGAAGGATGTTGGCGGTCTCGGCCATCTCCACCATGAAGGTGGACTGGCCGCTGGCCAGGTCGTCCACCGCCCCCACCCGGGTGAAGATGCGGTCGGCGATGCCCAGCCGGGCGGAGCGGGCCGGGATCCAGCTGCCGATCTGGGCCATCAGCTGCAGCAGGCCGCTCTGGCGCAGGTAGCAGCTCTTGCCGCTGGCATTGGGGCCGGTGAGGACGATCAGGTCCGGTGCCGGAGCCCCCAGCTGCAGGTCGTTGGCGGTGAAGGAGGCATCGACCAGCAGCTGCTCCACCACCGGATGGCGCCCCGCCTCGATCACCAGCTCGCGGCCCTCGCTGAGTTCGGGCCGGCAGTAGCCGCCGGTGGCCGCCACCTCCGCCAGGGAGGCCAGGGCATCGAGTTCCGCCACCCGCCGGGCGGCCTCCCGCACGGGCCCCGCCGCCTCCCCCACCCGGCGGCGCAGGTCGCAGAAGAGGTCGTACTCCCGCTGGCAGGCCCGGGCCCGCAGCTGCAGGATCCGGCCTTCGCGGCCCTTGAGCTCCGGGGTGACGAAGCGTTCCTCGTTGGCCAGGGTCTGGCGGCGGATCCAGTGGTCCGGAACGGCGGCGGCCCGGGCGCGGCTCACGGCCAGGAAGTAGCCGAAGGTGCGGTGGTACTGCAGGCGCAGGTTGGGGTTGCCGCTGGCCCGCCGCTCGAGCGCCTCCTGGCGGGAGAGCCAGGCCTCCTGGTCATCGAGCTGGTTGCGCAGGCCGTCGAGCACGGGATCGACCCCGTCATGGAGCAGCCCGCCTTCACTCAGTGACAGGGGCGGGGTGTCGACCAGGTCGTGGCGCACCTCCTCGGCCAGGGCGGCCAGCTCGGGCCAGGGGCCCCGGAGGGCCGCCAGGGGGCCGCTGCGGCAGGGAGCCACCAGGGCCGCCAGGCGGGGCAGCCGCTCGAGGCCATCGGCCAGGGACACCAGGTCGCGGGCGGAGGCGCTGCCGGCGCCGGCCCGCCCGGCCAGCCGCTCCAGATCCCCCATGGGCCGCAGCAGCCGGCGCAGCCCCACCCGCAGGGGCCGCTGCTCCACCAGCTCGCTCACCGCCTCCTGCCGCTCCAGGATCGCCGGGAGGTCCACCAGGGGAGCCTCGATCCAGCGGCGCAGGCAGCGGCCGCCCATGGCGGTGGCGGTGCGGTCGAGGGCCCAGAGCAGGGAGCCCTGCAGGGCGCCGCCCAGCTGGGTGCGGGTGAGCTCCAGGTTGCGGCGGGTCTGGGCGTCGAGCACCAGCTGGTCGCCGGCGTGCCACAGCCGGGGCATCTCCAGCGGGATGGCCGCGGCGCTCGCGTTCGCCGCCGCCGCCTGGGTGGTGTCCAGGTAGGCCAGCAGGCCCCCGGCGGCCCGCAGCGCCAGGGGCGCCTCCCCTAGCCCCAGGCCATC
>CAZBMT010000150.1:0-6323 GCA_964492645.1 uncultured Cyanobium sp.
ACCGCCAGCGCCGCCTGATCGCGGCCGCCGGTCTGCCCATGGACTGGCCAGCCCTTGACTCCGAGGCGGTTCTGGCCTGCCTGCAGGCGGACAAGAAGGTTCGCCAGGGGAAGGTGCGTTTCGTGCTGCCCACCGGTGTGGGTTCGGTCACGATCCGCGACGACGTCGATCCCGCCACGATCCGGTCCGCCCTCGCGGTCGCCACTTCGATCGGCGCCCACTGACATGGCGGCCCCGGGTGGGGGCCTCCTGCCGCCAACGGCACCGGGAAGGGGGCTTCAACCGTGGGCTTTCGCTGACAGGGAAGGCGCGATCCCCCCGGATCGGAGACCATCACCGGAAGGTTTTCTTCACCACGGCCCATGAGCCTTCGTCCCAGCCGGTTCAAAGACATCCTGAGCCAGCCCCTGCGACGACTCGGTGCCCTGGCCAGAACCGTCGGGCTCGGCGGCCAGCAGAAGACCGCCGAGCCCGACCCATCCGCCGCTACGGGGGAGGAGCCACTGGCGGCGGGGGCGCCGGCACAGGCGCCCCCCACTCCGGAGCCCGCGCCCGACCAGAGCGGCGGCGGCGGTGCCAGCTGGGTGGCCTTCATTCCCCGCGACCCCCAGTGGTCCCAGGTGCGCTGGTTCATCGAGCCGGCCGAGCGGCGGCGGGCCGAGGCAGAAGGGGCCAGCCAGCTCTGCCTGCGCGTCGCCGATGTGACGGGCCTCGACGGGGGGTCCACCCATCCCCACACCCTGCAGGAAGTGGTGGTCGACAGCCATGCCAGCGAGTGGTATCTGCCGGTGCCCCTCTCCGGACGGGATTACCGGGTGGAGCTGGGCTTCCGCAAGGGCGGCAGCGGCGGCTGGATCTCCATCGCCTTCTCCGCCACCGCCCATGTGCCGGATCTGGACGGACCGGCCCTGAGCGCCCCGGATCCCTTCGTGGCCTTCTCCATGCCCCCCGCCGCCGAACTGACTCCGGGAGCCGTGCCGACGCGGGAGATCGTCAACGATCTGCATGAGCGCCTGTACCAGAGCGCCACCAGCCCCTGGCGTCGCCTCGGCCGAGGTTCGGAGGCCTTCCACGAAATGGATTCCGCCGCCGGTCTGGCCGGAGGCGGTGAGTTTTCCGCTTCCGGCGCCGGCCCCTGGGCCTCTGGGCGCAGCGGTTCCGGCATCGGCGGGGTGGCTACCCGCCAGCGCTCCTTCTGGTTGGTGGCCGACGCCGAGCTGATCGTCTACGGGGCCACCGACCCCTCCGCGCGCCTGAGAATCGGCGGTGAGGACGTTCCCCTCTCCGCCGACGGCACCTTCCGTCTCCAGGTGCCCTTCCGCGATGGCCAGCAGCTCTACCCGATCGAGGCGCTGGCTGCCGATGGCGAGCAGAAGCGCAGCATCACCATGGAGTTCCAACGCACCACCCCCCACGCCAACGTCAATCCCCGCGAAGAGGCCCAGTCAGAGTGGTTCTGACCGGTGTCTCAGTAGCTCTCCCGCAACTGCTCGGTGCAGACGGTGATGCACTCACCGTCGTCCAGGGAACAGGTGGTGATGCAGGCGAAGTACCGCTCGACAGGGTCATCGTTCCAGACTCCATCGACGGCCAGCTGATCCCCCGAACTGTCGGCAACCCGACCCACCACCCCATCACCCAGAACCCTGTCCATGGCCGCTTCTCTGGAAGTCATTTGAACCTAACCTCATCCCCCGAAGTCACCGGCGGGATTGAGCAGGAATGCTCAATCCTTTGTGTTGGGATGTAACGCCGAATCCGCAAGTACGGCCATCCTGATCTCCTGAAGCAGTGGCTGGCCTCAAGCCGGAGGAAGTCCCAGGAACAGCGGTTCCATCGCCGCAATCGCCGGCGAGCCGTCACGCTGGAGGGCGATCCAGCGGAACGCGCCGAGTCCAGCGGGATCCACCAGGCCCAGCAGGTTCTCCCGGCTCCGCAGCAGCTCCGCCAGCGGCGTACCGCTCTCCTGCTGGAGGCCATGGAGACGCTGGGCCAGCCCGAGGGCCAGCAGCGCCTCCCCCTGACGGCAGACCCCCAGGGTCTGCCAGCCTCCTGCCCGGGAGGCCACCTCCAGGCTCTCCAGGCAGAGGTGGGCGGTAAGGTCCCAGTGGCCTGGCTCCCGCAGCGGGTCGTTGCTGGCCCGCTGGTGGCGGTAGGCCATCAGGGTGCCGTTGCTGCGCTGGGGGGCGTAGTAGCGGCAGGCCTCGTGGGCGTAGTCGATCACGAGCAGCCAGCCCTGGGAGAGCGCTTCACCGCAGGCGGCCAGCCAGGGGGCCAGACCGGGATGGAGCTCAGTGCACCAGCCCTCGGGACGGCGTGCATCGAGGGGCAGCAGTCCGAGGTCGGCCAGCGGCTCGAGCAGCGCGCCGGCCAGGGGCTCGCCCGCCTCCAGGCGCAGGCCGTCTCGGTCGAGAACGACCCGCTGCCGACACCAGCGCTCACCCCGGCGCTCGATGCGCTCCACGGCCAGGGCATCCAGCACCTCATGGGCCAGCACCACCCCGCGCACCGGGGCAGCCGCCAGGGTGCGGAAATCGGCCCAGCGCACGGGCAGGGGGCAGGCGGCCAGGTGCCGGCGCTGCCGCTCGGCCATGCCGGGGTTCGGCTCAACGAGCACCAGTTCGGTGCGCCCGGCCAGGGAAGGCCAGCCGGTGTGGAGCGCTTCGGCCAGCTGCAGGGCCAGCTGGCCCTCCCCAGGTCCGGTTTCCACCAGGGCCAGGGGTTCGTCGGCGGGCAGCAGGGCCAGCCACTGGGCCACCTGGGGGGCCAGCAGACGGGCAAATTCCGCCCCAAGGGAGGGGGAGGTGGCGAAGTCACCCCCGGGGCCGATCCGGAGCCGGCCGCTGCCGTAGGCGCCATGGTCCGGATCGTGCAGGACCCAGTCCATGTAGTCGAGAAACGGGACTGAGCCCCCCGCCGCCCCCAGTCGCTGGGCCAGCCAGTCGGGAACCGCCGGGGAGCCGGGATCGGGGGTGGTCACACGGCGCGGGGGGACTCGGTGAGAATGCTGAGCGATGGACGACGGAACGATGCGGATGGCGGCGGAAGCGGCACCAGGATCGGCGGTGGCTGGGGGGGGAGCGGCGGCGGGTCAGCCACCGCAAGGGCAGGGGCCAGTCTGGCGCGGCGCCCTGGGGCGGCGGCTGGGGAGTGCCCTGGCCGCGGTCTGCCTGGTGCTCATCACCTGGCTGCTGCCGGGCGGCGGCCCTGCCCTGGCGGCGGACAACCCCCAGCTGCTGCCCGATCACCCCACCCCGGTGATCGACCTGGCGAAGGCCCTCACCGATGGCGAGCGGGGGGCCCTGGAGAGCGAGCTGGAGGATTTCGAGGCCACCAGCGGCTGGAAGCTGCGGGTGCTGACCCAGTACGAGCGCACGCCCGGCCTTGCGGTCAAAGGCTTCTGGGACCTCGACGAGCGCAGCCTGCTGCTGGTGGCCGATCCCCGCGGCGGCAACCTGCTGAACTTCAATGTCGGCGAAGCCCTGTTCGCCCTGATGCCCCGCACCTTCTGGGTGGAGCTTCAGACGCGCTACGGCAACCAGTTCTACGTGCGGGACCATGGCGAGGACGGCTCGATCCTCTCGGCCATCCACGCCGTGAAGGGATGCCTGGCGATCGGCGGCTGCCAGGTGGTGCCGGGCCTGCCCCAGGAGCAGTGGATCCTGACGCTCTGCACCTCGATCCTGGGCGGGTTGATCGTCGGATTCGCCGCTTTCCCCCGCCAGGAGGGTCGGAGGGTGGAGTGGACCTGGGTCCTGTTGCTCTCACCCCTGTGGGTGATTCTGTTCGTCGCCCTCGGCATGGGGCCGATCATCACCCGGACCCACGACGTGCTGCCGTTGCTGCGCAACGTGCTGGGCTTCCTCGGAGCTGCGGTGCTGGCCTACCTGATCGCCCAGAAGACCCTGGGAGGGGTGCGGCTGCAGGGGAAGGGGGAAGGTTGAAGGCTCAGGGAGCTTTACTGGCCGGTGTGCGGACACGTTCCAACTGACAGGAGAGGCTGGCGTCGCTGCAGGGCGGAGGCACCTGGCGGATGGCCACGTCCTCCCAGACGGTGGCAGCTTCCCCGCGCAACTGGGCCAGATTCTGCTCGTAGAAGCGGCGCAGGTCGTTCAGGCGCTTCACGGGCTGGCCATAGAAACTGCGGCCGGCAAGAGTGGGGAAGGACGCCCACTCCGGCGCCAGACGAGCGACCAGGTCAGCGCTCAGCTCGCCGCGGTCGGCCAGGTGCAGGGCTCCACGGCGCTGCACCAGGAAGAGGGCGGCCTGGTCCTGGGACTCAGGTCCGAAATCGCGTACGCCGATGGCTCTGGTGACCATGTCCCAGGTGGGGGGCATGAACTGGTAAGCACCGGCGGCGGCGCTGGCATAGCGGGCCGTGCGCATGACGCGGTTGGGGTGGCGCTCCAGCGAATCGAACAGGCTGCCGCCGAAGAGGATCCGGTAACCGATCTCATGGCCGTTGGCCCAGGTGCCCTCGGCGTAGCGGATCGTGTTCAGCAGGGCACGACGCTCGGGTGTGATGGCGAAGACCCTGGGCGCGGCCGGCAGCGGCGTGAGCATCGCGACCCGCGTTGGAGCGGCGGGAACGGCTGTGATGGCCCCCCAGGTCTGGGAGCCCTCGGCGGCCCTGGCAGGTCCGGCCAGGCTCAGGCCCAGTCCGGCGATGGCGAGAAGCAGGGGGGTGTGCTGAAGGTTCGGCAAGAGGAGAGGTCGTGAAGGACAAGTGGGGGTAGACCCGTTGCAGGAGCAACAGAGTCAATCCGGCTTGATGCGCTTGGTGTGACCAGGTCTTCTGGAGAACGGCAACAGTGAAGAACCCGTGATCCCGGGGCAGAGAAAATGAACTCACGCCGCCGAGACTTGGCGGTAATTTGCCGATGAATCCCCAGAATCGATTGCTTATTTGTGACGGTCAAACAACTGTCTACTTGTATCAAGAATGACGCTTCGCATTCCGCTTATAGCCGTGGACTGATTTTTTGCTGATTCGTTGAACAGATGATCAAATCCTGAAGCCCAGCCCCATAGGCAGTGCTGATCGCCCCTCCAGCCAGGTCACCAGCGTCCGGGCGGCGGTGGAGGCCCCATCGGCTGCAAGGGGGCCCCGCCGGGGGGGCAGCAGGGGCTGGTCCAGCTCCCAGTCACCCCGGCGGAAGGCCTCCTGGCTCAGCAGCCGGTGCCAGCCGTGGTTGCGCAGGTCCTCCTCCAGCACCGGCGCCTCGGCGAAGCCGCGGCGCTGCACCAGATGGATGCCCACCCCCTGGCTGAAGGCCTCGCAGAAGCTGCTGTAGCCGGGCTTCGTGATCAGTCGTCCGGCCAGGGGCATCAGGTCGAGGGGGCGCACCCCCGGGGGCAGACAACGGCCATTCGGCGCCGTGGCCAGCAGCGGTTCCGGTCCGATGAAGACGTGGTCAGGCCAGCGGGCCAGCAGGGCGGGATCGATCGCCAGGCCCAGGCCCCCGAAGCTGACCAGCACCACCCGCTCCCGGTCCGCCGGCAGGCCCAGCTCCCGGGCCAGCCGTTCGCCATCGAGCCTGGGCCGGGAGCTGGTCAGGCCCAGCCGCACCTGGGGCATCCCCCAGTCCATGGGCAGTGACAGGGGGCAGTGGAGCAGCAGATCCCCCTGGCCGTAGAGCTGCCGGTGCCGATCGACCCAGGGGCCGAAGGCAGGGCCCATGGGGGCATGGATCGCGTCCCAGCCGAAGCTGGCCAGCCACACCAGCGGCACCCGCAGCCGCCGTGCCAGCAGGGCCGCCGCCGGGGGCACATCCCCCAGCACCAGCACCGGCTGGCGCTGGGCCTCCAGCCAGCGGGCCTCGCGCTCCACCTGCTCAGGCAGCTCCTGCTCCAGCTGCTCGAGGGCCGTCAGGGTGGCGGCGGGGTCGGCGCCGAGGGCATCGGCCTGGATCACCCCGACGTCCCAGCGGCAGGGGCGCCGTTCGAAGGGCACCGTGCCGAAGGACAGTTCCAGGAACGCTTTCGGCAGCCCGGTGGAGACCACCAGACGCCAGTCGGGTCTGAGGGCGGCAAGCTCACACAGGACCGAGGCCGTGCGGGAGCCGTGGCCGAAGCCATGGCTGCTGACGCAGGCGTGGATCAGCAAGGACTCAGCACCCCCGCCGCCGGCAAGGCAGCCGTCCAGAGGGTCTGCTCGTAGTGAAGGGCGCCGTCGATGCCGTACCAGCGGTGGCTGATGTGGCGCAGGTCGCCGTCGTTGAACACGACCCAGCTGAAGTGCCGCAGAGCCCGGCCCTGCTGATCCACCCCGTGGCGGGGCACGCAGGCGGTGTTGAGGAACGCGGTGCCCTGGGCGTCACGCC
>CAZBMT010000151.1:0-6313 GCA_964492645.1 uncultured Cyanobium sp.
CCGGGCCGCCGGAGCCGCCGCGGCCCTGCTTATCGCGGCGATCCTCACCGACCAGGACCTGGCCTACCTGCTCAAGGTGGCCCGGGGCCTGGGGCTGGCGGTGCTGGTGGAGGTGCACGACGCGGCCGAGATGGAGCGGGTGCTGCAGCTGGAGAGTGTCAACCTGATCGGCATCAACAACCGCGATCTGGCCAGCTTCACGGTGGATCTGGCCACCACCGAACACCTGATGGAACGCTTCGGCGAGCAGGTGCGTGGGCGGGGTGCCCTGCTGGTGAGCGAATCTGGCCTGTTCAGCCGGGAGGATCTGGATCGGGCCGTCGGCGCCGGCGCTGATGCGGTGCTGGTGGGGGAGGCGCTGATGCGTCAGGACGACGTGGCGGCGGCCCTGGAGACCCTGATCGGGGGCTGAGCACGTCCTGACGCCTGCGTGGGGCGCGGCTCAGTCCTTCTCCAGGACGGCCCGGGCCGCCTCCAGCTGGGTTCGCCCTTCCGGGGTCAGCTCGGGAACGTGCAGGTGCAGGGAATCCAGGGTTTCGATGATGGCGGCCGCCACGGCGATGCGGGTGAACCACTTGTTGTCGGCGGGCACGACGTACCAGGGGGCGTGGCGGCTGGCGGTGTGCCGGATCGTTTCGTTGTAGGCGGCCATGTAGTCATCCCAGAAGGCCCGTTCCTTGATGTCGTTGGCGGAGAACTTCCAGTTCTTCTCTGGACGGTCAAGGCGCGCGAGGAAGCGCTTTCGCTGCTCCTTTCGGGAGACGTTCAGGAAGAACTTCCGGACAATGATGCCATTGTTGTTGAGATAGGTCTCGTAGTTCCTGATGTCCTGGAACCGCTCCTCCCAGATGTTCTTCGTGACGCGATCGGCCGGAAGCGTCTGCCGGGCCAGCATTTCCGGATGCACCCGAACCACCAGCGTCTCCTCATAGTAGCTGCGGTTGAAGATGCCGATCCGTCCCCTCTCCGGCAAGGCCTGGTTTGAGCGCCACAGGAAATCATGGTCCAGATCCACCGATGAAGGCGCCTTGAATGAGGTCACCTGGCATCCCTGGGGATTGACACCGCTCATCACATGCTTGATCGTACCGTCCTTGCCCGCCGCGTCCATGGCCTGAAAGATCAGCAGCAGGGCGTAGCGATCCTGCGCGTAGAGCAGATCCTGGAAGTGCGCCAGCATCTGCACACCCATCGTCAGCGCCTCCTGGGCACGGGGTTTGTCTTCCTGATCCAGATGCAATGTATCGCCTGGATCAAAGTCTTTCAGATGGAAAGCCTTCCCATCCTCGATCCGGAAGGGTCTGGCGAATGTTCTGGCCCGTTCAAGGAAGTCATGCTTGTCCATACCCTTCTGCCCCGGCCTCGTTTCCAGTGATAGGCCGCCCCCTGGCGGCCCCGGATCCGGTCGCCATCATTCGTAAACCGCTCCCTGTGCACACGCTTCCAGGGTTCGTCGGGATTTTGCCGGGATTTTGTAGGGATTTTGCCGGCAGGTGGCGCTTCGCTGGGCGCAGCGCTATTCCTTAGCTTAGTCATGGTGGGTGTGGCCCACAGCCATGATATGAAACTTATCCGCATGGCTTTGGTCCGCCTGGTTTTTCCGGGGCCGCTGATTACAGTGTCAGGGGAGAACCGACCGGCGTCCTGACGGCCCTTTCCCCGATCCTCCGGTCGACTTCCCCATGCCCGCTTCTCTGGTCAGTTACTCGAAGATTCTGGAGATCGTCGGCGATATTCTCCGGGTTGAGGTGCCGGCCGATGCCACCCATCGCGATGGGGCACCCCGGTTCAACGATCTGGCCGTGGTTCAGAACCGTGACGGAACCTCGTCCCTGGCGCAGGTGATCGCCCTGAAGCAGGACTCCGTGTCGCTGCAGGTGTTCCGCGGCACCAAGGGGGTGGCCACCGACTCGGCGGTGCATTTTCTGGGCCATCCGATGGAGGCCACCTACTCCGGCAACATCCTGGGGCGGGTGTTCCGGGGCACAGGCGAACCGATCGACGGCGGTCCCGGGCTTGCGGAGGATCCCAAGGTTCCCATCGGCGGACCGTCGGTCAACCCGATGTGTCGGGTTCTGGCCTCCAGGATGATCCGCACGAATGTGCCGATGATTGATGTCTTCAATTGCCTGGTGGAGAGCCAGAAGATTCCGATTTTCTCGGTGTCCGGGGAGCCCTTCAACACCTTCCTGGCCCGCATCGGTATCCAGGCGGATGCCGATGTGGTGGTGTTCGGTGGCCTGGGGCTGATCTTCGACGACTACTACGCCTTCCGCCAGACCTTCGAGGACGCGGGCGTCTTCGCCCGCACCGTCATGTTCGTCAACCTGGCCTCCGATCCGATCGTCGAGCGCCTGCTGATTCCGGACATGGCCCTGGCGGTGGCCGAGCGGTTCGCCGTTGAGGAGGGCAAGCGGGTGCTGGTGCTGCTCACCGACATGACCTCCTTCGCCGATGCCCTCAAGGAGATCAGCATCGCCATGGATCAGGTCCCGGCCAATCGGGGCTACCCGGGCGATCTCTATTCCCAGCTGGCCCGCCGATACGAGAAGGCGGCCGACTATGCCAAGGGTGGATCGGTGACGCTGCTCACGGTCACCACCATGCCCGGCAACGACATCACCCACCCCGTGCCGGACAACACGGGGTACATCACCGAAGGGCAGTTCTATCTGCATGACGGCGTCCTCGACCCTTTCGGCTCCCTGTCCCGTCTCAAGCAGAACGTGATCGGCAAGGTCACCCGCGACGACCATCAGCAGATCATGAACACCTGCATCCGCCTCTATTCCGGCGCCAGGGACGCGGAGCAGAAGCAGGCGATGGCCTTTGAGCTCTCCGACTACGACCAGCGCCTGATCCGGTTCGGTGGCCTGTTCAAGGCCCGGTTCATGGACATCAACGTCGACATCTCCCTCGAGGAGGCGCTGGACCTGGCCTGGAAGACCCTGGCCGCGTGCTTTCAGCCCGCGGAACTGCTGATGAAGCAGGACCTGATCGAGAAGTATTTCCCGAAGGCGGTGCCGCCACCGCCACCCTCCGCGTAGCTCCGATGGCCAGGCTCTCGCTCACCAAGGCCTCCCTGACGAAGGAGAAGTCCCTGCTGCGGACCTTCGAGGATGTCCTGCCCTCGCTGGACATGAAGCGGCGCCAGATCGGGGCGGAGCGGGAAAAGGCCCGGCGTCAGCTCGCTGAGGCCCTCGACAGGGCGGCGGCGATCGAGCCGGATGTGGCGGCCCGGTTGCCGATGGTCGCCAATCCGTCGATCGATCTGACGGATCTGGTGACGATCGCGACGCTGGAGATCGGCGAGGAGAATCTGATGGGTACCCGTCTGCCGGTTCTGCAGAGCCTGACGTTCCGGGTCAGTTCCTATGGCGTCCTCACCAAGCCGTTCTGGGTGGACGCGCTGGTGGTGCTGCTGCAGCAGGCCATGGAGCAGAGCCTTCGCATCCAGGTGGCCCGGTGTCGCGTCGAACGACTCGAAAAGGCCGAGAGAATCGTTACCCAGCGCTACAACCTGTTCGACAAAGTCCTGATCCCACGGGCCAGGCAGAACATCCGCAAGATCTCCATCGTTCTGGCCGATGCCGAACGGGCGGGTGTGGTCAATTCCAAGATCGCCAAGCGCAAGAAGGAGCACCAGGCGCCATGACGATCGTCGCCCTGGCCAAGGTCTCGATCTTCGCTCCGGCGGCGGAGAAACAGGGGGTGCTGGAGGGACTGCAGGCCCTTGGCTGCCTGCATCTGATCAGCCTGGAGGCGCCGCAGGCGCAGGCTGATTTCACCGCCTCCCAGCCGGATGTGCAGGCCCGCGAGGCCCTGCGTTATCTGATGGACGTGCGCCAGCGCCGCTATCCGCTGAAGGTGGATCCCGCCTTCCAGCTCGATGCCGTGGTGGCGAAGGCCCTGGCGAACCGGTCCCGCAAGCGGGCCGCTGAGGACAGGATCCTGACGCTGCGCCACCACCTCGCCGAACTGGCCCCATGGGGGAACTTCCGGCTGCCCGAGCGGCAGGAACTCGGGGGCCTGCGGCTGTGGTTCTATCGGGTGCCCCATTCCAGGCTGGTGGCCTTCCAGCAGGCCCTTGAGGGGATGGAGCTGCCATGGCAGCGGATCCATGCCAGCCCCCGACACGCCTATGTGGTGCTGATCGCCGAACGGGAACCCGACCAGAGCCTGCTGCCGGTTCAGCGGTCCCACGTCGGTTCCGAGTCCCCCGAGGATCTGAGGGCCGACCTCGACCGGGCCCATGTCGAGCTCGATGACATCGAGGCCGAGCATGTCGCCCTCAGCCGCTGGATCTTTCTGCTCTCCAAGCACCTCATCCGGGCCGATGAGCAGGTCGCCCTTCGACAGGCCGGTGAGAAGACCGCCGATCTGGGTCCCGTCGTTCAGGTGCAGGGCTGGATGCCGCGCCACGACCTCCCCCGGCTCGCCGCCTTCGTCGAGCGGATGGGGCTGGCCTCCTGGGCTGAAAGTCCCTCAGCGGAGGATTCCCCTCCCACACTGATGACGAATCCGGCACTGCTGGCGGGCGGGGAGGATCTCGTCACGTTCTACGAGACGCCGGGCTACCGCGACTGGGATCCCTCGGTGGTGGTCTTCTTCTCGTTCGCCATCTTCTTCGCCATGATCCTGGCGGATGCGGGCTATGCCCTGGTGCTGGGAGTGCTGCTCGCCACGTCCTGGAGGGGGATGGGGGGGCGGCCGTCTTCACGGCGGTTCCGCGTCCTGGCGGCGGTGGGTCTGCTGTTCTCTCTGCTCTACGGGGTGCTGGCCGGAAGTTACTTCGGGGCTGCTCCCCCGGAAGGGTCCTTCCTGGCCCACCTTCAGGTGCTGAATCTCGACGATTTCAACGCGATGATGAAGGTCTCGCTGGTGGTGGGCGGCCTGCATCTGATCCTGGCCAATGGGATCGTGGCGGTGCGTGGAGTTTCGATCGCCGAGCGCGCCAAGCCCATCGGCTGGATCGCGATCATCCTGGCGGGCCTCGCGCTCTACCTCGGCGGGGGCACGCCGGCAGCCCGTCATCTGGCCCTGGGCCTCGGCAGCGGCGGATTGCTCACCATCCTGCTGCTCAGCAGCGAGCGACCGATCAGCTCACCGGGGGCCCTGCTGCTGAGGCTCTTCGATGGCGTGTCCTCCCTGGCGGAGCTCTCGAAACTATTTGGCGACGTGATGAGTTACCTGCGGCTGTTTGCCCTAGGCTTGGCCAGTGCCTCTCTGGCTCTGACATTCAATCAGCTGGCGAACGAAGTCTACCACTCCGATGTGCCCCTCGGGGTGGTGATCGCCCTGCTGATTCTTGTCCTTGGTCATGGCATAAATCTGTTGCTGGCCATTATCAGCGGCTTCGTCCACGGGCTGCGTCTCAACTTCATCGAGTTCTTCAACTGGAGTCTTGACGAGGAAGGCTATCCCTTCGCACCCTTCAGCAAAAAGGAGACGGCATTGTGAACAACGACACCACCATTCTTGTCCTCGGCTGGATCGGCATCTACGCGCCGGTGGCCCTGGCGGCGATCGGGGCCTCCATCGGCTGCACGACGGCAGGTCAGGCGGCGATCGGCGCCATGATGGAGGTCAGCAGTGGCTATGGACGCTTCGTCGGTCTGTCGGCCCTGCCTTCGTCGATGTCGATCTACGGCATCGTCGTCATGTTCATCCTCAACAGATCGGTGACGCCGGCCAATTCCGGCGGCCTCTTCGGCATCGGGCTGCTGTCGGGGCTGGCGTTCCTGATGGCGGCGATCTACCAGGGGCTGTGCTGCGCGTCCGCCATTTCCGGTTCCAAGGCCAAGCCCGAGATCTTCGGCCTGTCCCTGGCCCCGGCGGCGATCGTCGAGGGGTTCGCCGTCTTTGCCTTCGTCTTCGCCCTGGTGGCGGCCGGGGGCATCCCCAAGTAGGCCTTGTCCCGGCGCCGGCTCCGCACCGGTGTCCGCGTTCCTCCCACCGTTCCCACGTTTCTCCCCAGCCGGGCAGTTCCCATGGCCAACCCGAAGAAGCTCCGGCACGACACCCCCCTGGCGGTGGCCTCCGGCGTCGAGGAGCTGATTGCCCGCCTGCGGGATCAGGGCGTGGAGCAGGGCCGCACCGAGGCCGACCGTCTGCTGCAGGAGGCCACGGCCAAGGCCGCGGCCCTGGTGGCGCAGGCCGAGGAGCAGGCCCGGCAGATCGTCGATCGGGCCCGAAAGGAGGCCGAATCCCTGCAGACGTCCGGTCAGCAGGCCCTGGAGCTGGCCTTCCGCGACGCCAACCTGGCCCTCAAGGCCCAGCTCAGCGATCGCTTCACCGGTGAGGTGCGCCAGCT
>CAZBMT010000152.1:0-6293 GCA_964492645.1 uncultured Cyanobium sp.
TGGGGTTCGGTGGCCCTGCGGATCAGCGGGTGCTGGGTGGGCTGGTCGGCGGCGCTGATCAGCAGCTCCTCATAAAGCTTTTCCCCTGGCCTGAGACCGGTGTACTGGATGGCGATGTCCCCGTCGCTGTTGTGCTCGTCGCGCACCCGCAGGCCGGAGAGCTCGATCATCTGGCGGGCCAGGTCGGCGATCCGGACCGGCTCGCCCATGTCGAGCAGGAAGAGATCGCCGCCGATGGCCATGCCGGTGGCCTGCAGGACCAGCTGGACGGCCTCCGGGATGGTCATGAAGTAACGGGTGATGGCTGGATGGGTGACCGTGACAGGCCCTCCTCGGGAGATCTGCTGATGGAAGAGCGGGATCACCGAGCCGGACGAGCCCAGCACGTTGCCGAACCGGACCATCGAGAGGATCGGGCCACCATCCCTGATCTCGGCGGCAGCGGCCTGGATCAGCAGTTCGCAGATGCGCTTGCTCGCTCCCATCACATTGGTGGGCCGGACGGCCTTGTCGGTGGAGATCAGGGTGAGCCGGCTCACGCCCGAGGCCCGGGTGGCGGCGATGACGGCCTCTGTGGCGCCGATGTTGTTGGCGATGCCGGCGCAGAGGTTGGCCTCCACAAGCGGAACGTGCTTGTAGGCGGCGGCGTGGAAGATCGTGTCGACCCTGTGTTCACGGCAGATCAGGGTGAGGCGGGCCGCGTCAGAGGCATCCCCGAGCACGGCATGGAGTTCGACGCCGCAGGGCTGGGAGGCCAGTTCCCGCTCGATGGCGTAGAGGGCGAATTCGTTGCGCTCGACCAGCAGCAGCCGGCGGGCGCCCAGGGTCACCACCTGGCGACACAGCTCGCTGCCGATCGAGCCACCGGCGCCGGTCACCAGGACCACCTTTCCCTCGACGCCGGCCCTGAGCAGCACGGGGTCGGGGTTGGAGGGTTCGCGGCCGAGAAGATCCTCGATCGCCACCTGCTGCAGGTCGGAGACGATCCTCTGGCCGGAGGCCATCTGGGCCAGGGAGGGGATCGAAAGGACTTCGAGACCCCGGTGGGTGAGCTGATCCACCAGCAGCCGTTTACGGCGCCGCGACATGCTGGGCATGGCCAGCAGCACTTTGCGGACGTCGTGACGCTCGATCAGACGGGGCAGCCGCAGGGGCGAGTGGATGGCCATGTTCTGCAGCGTCCGCCCGTGCAGGGCATCATCGTCATCAAGGAAGCCGACGATCCGGAAGCGGGGGTCGTTGCGCAGGGCCAGCAGCAGACCCATGCCGGAGGCACCGGCGCCGTAGATCAGCGTGCCGTCGCCCTTGGAGGCACCGAAGGAATGGTTCTTCCGTTGGTCGAGGTGATGGACCAGAACGTCGCGCAGAACGATGCGGCTGGCGATGGCTCCGCCGGTTAACAGCAGCCAGTAGAGAATCCAGAAGGACCGTGGTGGCTGGGCCCCGCCGATCAGGGTGCTGATCAACAGCAGGATCAGCACCATCGCTCCGGAGCGCGGCACCAGGCCGTAGAGGGAATGGCTGCCGGCATAGCGGGTGAGCCCCCGATACCACCCCGAGGCCAACAGGACAGGCAGGCCGGTGATCACCGCCAGGGGCAGGAGCTGGATCGTGGAGGGCATGAAGCCCTTCAGGGCGGCGGCGTCAGGTAGACGCAGGAGGAAGGCGCCGAGATAGGAGGCGATGATCATCAGACCGTCGAAGACCACCAGGAGCAGACGGCGGGCCAGCAGCTGCTTCTGCACGTAACGAAGAAAGGAGAGCTGGGGGATCAATCGTTCAGATCGGCGATGATTGACGAATCCTGATGTTCAGTAGGATTGGATTGAAATTCGAGTCGGTGAATACTTCTTGAACTGATGAACTGGAACTGGCTGGGGTGCGTGGTATGCCATGCCGAACAGGGTGCTGTCAGGAGGAGGAATCGACGTCTGAAGGGCTGGCCACCGGCGTTGTCTTGCAGTGATGTCCTGCCTGCACGGACCGTGCGTTGAAGATGGGAGGACCCATGCATGACAGGAGTGATGGGCGCTGACTCAACGGGCCAAGGCAATCTCACGAGGAATGTCATTCTCACACAGCAATCGTGTCATGTCGTAATTGATCATGCCTTTGACAATGCCCTCGCCCCCTGACGCTACAGCCCGTTCATGGGGCGAAGGGGACGGCCTGGTGCCGATCGAGCCACAGGCCCAGAGCCAGCTCCAGCAGCAGCAGGCCGAGCTCGAGGGGCAGGCCCCCCAGGAGCAGGGCAGCCCCGAGCAGGGCGGTGGCGCCGATGTACAGCAAGGCCACCCGGGCATGGGGCCAGCCGGCCTGGTGCAGGCGCTGATACAGGTGCAGACGGTGGGCCTGGAAGATCGGTTGACCCGCGGCCAGCCGGCGCAGGACGCAGAGGCAGGCGTCCCCCAGCAGCGGGAAGCCCGCCAGCAGCAGGCCCAGGGCCAGGGCCGGCGTGGTCTGCTGAAGCACCATCCCGGCGATGACCGCCCCCAGGAAGGTGCTGCCCACATCCCCCATGAACACCCGTGCAGGGCTCCAGTTCCAGGCCAGGAAGCTCAGCAGGGCTCCGATCAGCGGCAGCAGGGAGCGGCCGCTTTCGGGGGCCAGGGCCAGGGCCGCCACCACCAGCAGCACCGCGGCGCAGCCGGCGACGAGTCCGTCGAGCCCGTCGCTGAAGTTGACGAAGTTGATCACCGCCGTGGCCGCGAACACCACCACCGGCACCAGCCACCAGGGCAGGGCGAGGGGGGTGATCGCCACCAGGGCAACAGCCGTGACGATCTGCATGCCGTAGCGCCAGGCGGCCGGCAGATCAAGGTGGTCGTCCAGCAGGCCCACCAGGGCCAGGGGCAGGCAGATCAGGGGGATCCAGGCCGGCCAGCCCTCCCCGGCGAACGGGGCCAGCCCGCTTCCCACGAGCACGAAGGCCAGGCCCCCACCCCTGGGGGTGGGCCGCTGATGGGAGCTGCGGGCGTTGGGCTGATCCACCAGCCGCTGCCGCAGCAGGGGCAGCAGCCGGTCCAGCAGCAACGCGCCGAGGCCAGCGCCCAGCAGCAGGACGGCCGGGCCGTGCTGGGTGGTCATGGCACCAGCGGCAGCACGGGGAAGGGGGCGGGGGACCTGTCCAGGAGCTGGTGGACCGGCGTGAAGCCGGCCAGGTCGGCACCCATGCGCAGCACCGCCTCGAAGCGCTTCGGGGAGAGCAGCAGCAGCGGTGAGGCCAGGGACAGGAAAAGGCGCGGCGGCAGCGCCACCAGCCTGCAACGGCGGGCCCGATCCCCCGGATCGCTGGCGTCCTGCAGGCGCCGGAGCATGGCCGCGTAGGTCAGGGTGTCGTCGCCGCCGAGGGGGAGGTGCACCGGCTGGGACGGGTCGAAGCCGTCCTCGTCCAGGCGGTCGGCCAGCTGCAGGGCCGCGGCGGCCAGCTGGCGGCAGTGGATGGGCTGGCGCAGGCCTCCTTCGCCGGGCAGGGGCAGCAGGGGCAGGCGGCGCAGCAGCTGCCGCAGCCGGCTGAGGTTGCGATCGCCGAGCGGGCCGGCCTGGCCATAGATGAGGGTGGGGGCCAGTATCCGCAGCGGGCAGGCGTGGGCCGCGCATGTCCGGCCCAGCGATTCCTCCGCCTGCCGCAGCCGCCGCACCAGATCCCGGTCGAAGCGATTGGCGGCGAAACGCTTGGTGATCACCGAGGAGGAGGAACAGGCCACCACACCCCGCAGCCGCCCGAAGGCGGCCGGGTCGCGGCTGGCGAAGCGCTCAAGCCAGGGGGCGAATGACCAGATCGGAGCAAAGCTCACCAGCAGCCCTGCCGGCAGCTCGGCCCGGGAGCCGGTGTCCTCCAGGTCGCAGCGCAGGAACGGCGGTGCCTTGCCGCCGCCGACCGGGGGCAGCGGCGGCCGGCGGCCCGCCACCACCAGCTCCCGCCCTGCCGCCAGAGCGATCAGGGCCTGGCCGCTCGGGCTGCTGGCCCCGAGGAGCGTGATCGGAGCCGGCAGGGGGGGAGCCAAAGGATCAGACGCAGTCGTTGCCGTCGAGACGACCATCCCATCCGGTGAGGCGCCAGAGGGAGGCGCGCAGCTGGTCGCGCCAGAGGCGCAGCTGGGATTCGGGCCGCAGGTCGCCGGTTTCGGCTTCCGATCCGACCACCCGCCAGCCGGTGCCGGCATAGACGATCCGGGCGATCGCCAAGGTGCGATCCATGTGGGTGGAGGCGGTCACGAACGTGACCTGGCCGGGATTCGGCCATGTCTCCAGCAGCCTGGCCAGATGGGTGACAAGGCCCACCGTGTCGCAGGCCGGCAGCAACCGCACGATCCTGGAGGTGTCCCGGGGCCAGAGCTGGCGGTTCATGAGATGGTTGGTGGTGATGGCCTGGTACTCGGCGTTGCCCTGCAGCACCAGATAGGACCCCGGCCGGTCTCGCCAGAGCAGCACGGCGGACTGGCTGCGCCAGGGGTCCTCGATGAAGGCGGAGATGACGTCTGGGCCCGTGGCGGGGCCGCTCGGGGTGCTCGTCACGGCCTGGCGCGAGAGCCGGGGCGAGGTTCCCCGCGTCCCCTGCCAGGCGGGTGCGAAGAACCAGGCGAGGGCTCCGGCGACGCCCAGGGCCAGGATCCCCAGCCGGATCTTCCTGTCCCACCAGAGCCGCTGCAGCAGCGAACCCTCCCGCCGCAGGGGCCTTTTCTTCCGAACCCGTTGCCGCCGCGGTTCCGGCTCGGCCCCAGGTGGCTTCTCCTCCTCGGGCAAGGGAATCGTTGCGCAGGCCAGGGCAAGCTTATCGGTCCCGTCTGGCGGGCTTTCGCCCCTGCTCCGCCCCGGGGCGGCGGCTCCAGAGCCGTCGGACGTAGCGAAGCACGAAGGGGAGGCACCAGAGCCACCCGAAGGCCCGGCGGTAGGCCAGGGCGACCTCCCGGAGGCGCCGACCTGTCTGCTGGCCGCTGGCCCCAGCCTCCCCCATGTGGACCAGTTCCAGATCCAGGCCCCTGGCCGTCAGGTCCCGGTTGGCGCTGAGGCGGAGGAAGTAGTCAAGGTCGGCGGAAAGCCGGAAGGGTTCGGCGTAGTGATCGAGCCGCCGGCGGGCCCCGGGGCCGATCAGGGTGGCCTGGTGAGGGGGGAGTGGACCCCAGGAACAGGCTGAGGCGGAAGGCGCTGCAGTTGGAGAAGGCGGTGCGCCGTCCCAGCCGTGTGGCTCCGTCCGGCCCCTTTCCCGCGTAGCGGCCGCTGCAGACCACCAGATCAGGTGGCTGCCCTCCGCGGAGCCCTCGCTGGGTTGCCGCCATGACTTCCTCAAGCACGGTGCGGGAGGGCGCCCAGTCGTCACTGCCCCAGAACAGCAGCCAGTGCTCCGGGGGGGCGGCCCGGAAGCCCTGGTTCATCGCACCGAAGATGCCCGGGAGCGCCGGATCCTGGGGGATCCAGCGGAAGCGATGGTCCCGGTGGCAGAGGGTCTCCAGCCAGGTCCGGTGCTCCGCTCCGCTGGGGCCGTCGATGAACAGCACCCGCCAGTGGGGCCAGCTCTGTCGCTGCAGGGAGTTCACCAGCCGCGGCAGCAGGTGATGGGAATCGAGGGTGGGGACGATCAGGGTGAGCCCGGTGGCGGCGCCGGGGGGCGGCGAGGAGCCGTTGGCGGCGCCGGGTGGCGGCGTGGCGCTCACCCCTGCCGGCGGATCAGCACGTCGCCGAGCACGAGCAGGTCCATGCGGGTGCGCAGGAAGCAGTCGAGGGCCTGGGCGGGGGTGCAGACGATTGGTTCGTTCTCGTTGAACGAGGTGTTGAGCACCATCGGCACGCCGGTGAGGTCGGCGAAGGCCAGGATCAGGCGGTAGTAGCGGCCGTTGTCGGCGGCATTGACGGTCTGAAGCCGCCCGCTGCCGTCGACATGGGTGACGGCGGGGATGCGGGAGCGCTGCTCCTCGCGGATCGGGTACACCTGCATCATGAAGGGGACCTCCCCGTCGAGGCTGAACCACTCGCTCACCGCCTCGGCGAGCACCGAAGGGGCGAAGGGGCGGAATGATTCGCGGCGCTTGATCTTCAGGTTGAGGATGTCCTTCATGTCGGCGCGCCGGGGGTCGCCGAGGATCGAACGGTGGCCCAGCGCCCTGGGTCCCCATTCCATGCGGCCGTCGAACCAGCCGATCACCAGCCCCTCAGCGATCGCTGCCGCCACCTGCTCGCACAGGACCCCCTCCTCCGGCCGCTGCAGGCTGCATCCGGCCTGCTCCAGGGCCGTGCGGGTGTCCGCTCTGGCCAGGAGCTCCTCCACCTCGCCGGAGGCCGGCTGGCTGCCCAGG
>CAZBMT010000153.1:0-6277 GCA_964492645.1 uncultured Cyanobium sp.
ACCCGCCACAACGAGGTGGCACCGGGCCAGTTCGAGATCGCCCCGTTCTTCGAGGCGGCCAACGTGGCCACGGATCACCAGCAGCTGATCATGACCATTCTCAAGAGCACGGCCCGCCGCCACGGCATGAACTGCCTGCTCCATGAGAAGCCCTTCGAAGGCATCAACGGCTCCGGCAAGCACGTCAACTGGTCGGTGGGCAACGCCACCCAGGGCAACCTGCTGGATCCCGGCAGCACCCCCCACGAAAACATGCAGTTCCTGCTGTTCTGCGGCGCCGTCATCCGCGGGGTGCACAAGTTCGGCCCGTTGATGCGGGCCGTGGTGGCCACCGCCGGCAACGACCACCGCCTCGGCGCCAACGAGGCTCCCCCGGCGATCATCTCCGTCTACCTGGGCAGCCAGCTGGAGGACGTCTTCCGCCAGATCAAGGAAGGGGACGTGAAGGGCTCCAGCCAAGCCGGTGTCATGCAGCTCGGGGTCGACACCCTGCCGGAATTCCCCAAGGATCCCGGCGATCGCAACCGCACCTCGCCCTTTGCCTTCACCGGCAACCGCTTCGAGTTCCGGGCCGTCGGCTCCAACCAGTCGGTGGCCGGCCCCCTGGTGGCCATGAACACAATCCTGGCCGATTCGCTTTCCTACGTGAGCGACCAGCTGGAACAGAAGATGGCCGCGGGCGAAAGCCTGCCTGGCGCGGCCTTCTCCGTGCTCAAGCAGATCATGACCGACCACGGCAACGTGGTCTTCGGCGGTGACGGCTACTCCAGCGAGTGGCACCGCATGGCCGTGGAGGAGCGGGGGCTGGAGAATCTGCCCACAACCGCCGATTCCCTGCCGGTGCTGCAGCGGCCCGAGGTCCGCGATCTGTTCGCCCACCAGGGTGTGCTCACCCCCCTGGAACTGGAGAGCCGCTTCGAGGTTTACGCCGAGCAGTACGTGCTGGCCATCGACGTGGAGGCGAAACTGGCCGTGCAGATCGCCCAGACCCAGATCTATCCGGCCGCCACGCGCTACCTGGGCGACCTGGCCAACTCCATCCAGCTGCAGAGTTCCCTGGGTCTGCAGGTCTCCACGGAGACCCAGACCAAGGTCGCATCCCTGACCACCCGGCTGGTCGAACTGAGCGGTGCCCTCGAGAGCGCCATCAGCAACGCCCCCCACGGCACCATGGCGCACATGCGCTACTCGGCCGACACCCTGATGCCCCTGATGCACCAGCTGCGGGAAGTGGTCGATGGTCTCGAGGCCCTGGTGGACGACAACCTCTGGCCGCTGCCCTCCTACCAGGAGCTGCTGTTCATCCGCTGAACGCCTCCGCTCCGGTCCCGGAGCGGGTAGCTGGGAGGGCCTTTCGGGGCCCTCCTTTTGCATGTGAAGGGGCGCACAGGATCGGCAGGCACGATCCGGCCGCTTGGTTCCCATCGTCACAGTCGCCGGGCCAGCGGAGGTGCTGGAGTTAGGCCATGAGCGTTTTCGTCGACCTCCCGGAGCTGGACGAGCACTACGGCTCCTACTGCCGGGCCATGCGGATGCTGGTGCGGGAGGGCAAGAGTCTCCGCAATGTGCAGCGGACCGTCTGCTGGCAGCAGCTGGCCCGTCTGCACCACTGCCGACCGGCCCGCTACCAGGAACCCGATGCCCTCTATCTGAAGTTGTGTCGCGAAGGCGGGGCCGCCGGTGGGGCGGCCTCGAAGCGCTGACGCCCTGCCGCTGACGACGGGGAGTCTTTCCTGAATTCGGTCACATCGGCCACTGACAGGCACCCCTGGGGAGAACGATGACGGGTGTTCCCACGCTTTCGACGTTGTGTCCATGGACGCACCTACGGCCTTCGCCGCGGTGGCTCTCGCCGCCGTCTCCTGGGACGGGGCCCTCACCATGGCGGGCACGCGGGCCCTGCGCCACGCCCTCGACTACCGCGCCCCCTTCAAGGGCAGGAGCGACAAGGAGATGATCAGCCTGATGGACACGCTGCTCCAGGGTCTGCGGGCCAAGGGGGCGATCGGCCTGATGGAGGAGGCGGCCGCGGTGCTGGACGACCGGCAGCGGCACACGGCCTACGCTGTAGCGGCCGAGATCATGCGCTCCGACGGTCCCCTTGAGGACCAGGAGCAGGCGATCCTCGCCGACCTGGCCAGCACCCTGCGCCTCGACCAGGAGGAGACGACCAAGGTCCTGGCGGTGATGGACGTCCTCCATGCCAGCATCCTGGAGCCCGCCGTGAGCGCATGAGTTCCGCCCCCGCCGGCCTCCGCATCGCCGTGGTGGGGGCCGGCAGTTCCGGACTGCTGCTCGCCCTGATGCTGCAGCGCCAGGGCCACCGGGTCTGCCTGTTTGAGCGCTCCGGGCGGCTGCGCACCGAGGGCTGCGGCATCCTGCTCGTCAAAAGCGGCGTGGAGGCGGTCGAAGCGGCTGCCGTCCCGGGTCTGCTCGACGACCTGCTGGCGGGCGGCCATGCCGTGCAGCGGTTCGTGTTCCGCAACCTCAGGGGGGATCTGATCGAAGCCAGCCCCGCCGAGCGGGAGACGGGGGAGCTGCCCTCCCTGCTGATCCACCGCCGGGCGATTCTCGATGCCCTCTGGGGCCATCTCGATACCGACGGCTTTCGCGGCGACCATGCGCTCGTCAGCTGGAGCCAGGGGGAGGACGGCATCGTGGCCCGCTTCGCCGACGGCCGCCAATGGACGGGGGACCTACTGGTGGGAGCCGATGGAATCTTCTCCCGGGTGGCGGCCCTGCTCTGCCCGGAGCGGCGCCTGCAGTACCTGGGCGATCGGGTCTGGCGGGGGGTTGTCGCCGACGACAGCTTCTGCACCGACGGGGATTTCTTCGTCTACGCCCGGGGCCGGGGCATCTATGCCAACTTCTTTGATCTGGGTCCGGACGAGGAGGGCCGGGGGCGCACCCACTGGGGTTTCTTCCAGGAGGAGGAGATCCCGGACGACCGGGCGACCCGGCAGCGTCTGCTGGAGGAGGGGGTGCCCGCCGCCGCCCTGGCCAAGCTTCCTGCCGATGCGGCCGCCGTGATCGCCGCCACGGCCCCGGAGGAGGTGGTGGCCAACTGGTCGTTCGACATCGATCCCCTGCCCGCCATCGTCTCCGGGCGGGTGGCCCTGATCGGCGATGCCGCCCACGCCATGAGCTCGTCCCAGGCCCGGGGAATGACGGCGGGGCTGGAGGATGCCGTGGCTCTGGCGGCCTGGCTGGCGCCGGGCGCCGCCGCCACACCGCAGCTGGCACTGCAGGCCTACCAGGAGGAGCGGCTTCCGGTCGTCCACCGCTATCAGGAGCGCAGCCGCCAGGTGAGCCATCGCACGGGCAGGAAGCGTCCGCCCACCCGCGATACCGCCGGCAGCCGGTAGCGGCGCAACACCGAAAGATGTTGTGAAGGTGACAGTTCCGATCTGGCACAGGGGCCAGAATGCCAATCCTGTTATCGAGGCAAGACGTGGCGATCTCCTTACCTCAGTCCTCCCGCCCGCGCAGCAGCGCCCAGGCGCGCAGCAACGTCCAGACCTGCCGCACCTATCGGCTGGTGGATCAGCAGGGTGATCCCCATCCCATCCTCGACGACCTCTACGACTCCCTTGACGCCGCCTGGAGCGAGGCGCTCACCTGGTGGCAGGAGGAATTCGGCCCCGTGCAGGGTCCTGTGGGCATCGGAGTGGAGGTGAGCACCCTCAGCGGCGAGTGGCGCACCCTCCGCTATCCGGGCAGCTGACCGCCGGCCAGCGGAAGAGGCCTCAAGCCACCACCACCCCTTTCCAGAACGCCACCCTGCCCCGGATGTTGCTGGCCGCCTGCTTCGGCTCGGGGTAGTACCAGACGGCGTTGGCATTCTCCTTGCCGTCGACGATCAGGTCGTAGTAGTGAGCCTCCCCTTTCCAGCCGCAGACGGTGCGGTGGTTGGAAGGGCGGAGGCAGGATTGATCGAGGCAATCGGCGGGGAAGTAGGCATTGCCTTCCACGGTCACGATGTCGTCACTGCTGGCAATCACCTTTCCGTTCCAGCTGGCCTGCATCGTGGGGTCCTCAGGGAAATCCATCCTGGCGCCTGCCACCGGGCGGCGACGGATCCGCTCACCAGTCATTGGGCTGGTAGATCCGCAGGGTGCCGACCCCCACCGGGCTGGGCACCGGGTCGGGGCCGGCCGGGATCGCCGTCACCTGGAAAAGGTAGGTGTCAGCCTGGACGGGGTTGAACCAGGGCCGCAGCGTCACCGTGACGGTCGCACCGGGTGGCACGGGCTCCGGAAAGCTGAGCGTGAAACGCCTGGCGCCAGGGTCGAACGCCGCCTGCACCGGAATGCGCCGCCCCTCGCGCCGGGGCATCCCGAGAAAGGCGTGGGTGCGCTCGACGGCGAACGGGAACTGCCAGTCGGCTCCGCGGATCTGCTGGATGGTCATGCCGCCGAGGGAGGCCCCGGCCCGCTCATCGAGGCTGAGGGTGAAGAAGTACTCCGCGGGCGACTGGCCCACGTTGGTGGTGTAGCTGGTCAGGGTCACCTTCCAGGGGGCCCGGACGAACTGGGTGCGGCCGCCCTGCTCGATCGCCTGGCCGGCGGGGGCGGCAGCCACGCCCGGGCTCAACGCCGCCAGCGCCGGCAGGATCAGGCAGAAGCCCCGACGGAAGCATCGACGCCGGCCCGCCAGCAGAGCCTGACCCGAAACACCCGCCATGGCGTCCAACTGCATCGACTTCAACGCTAGGGGCCGGCGCCGGAGGGGCGGTTCGCGGCGGCAAGGAAAGGGGACGGATCCTGGTCGCGGCGATGCTGCACCGGGATCGGTTCCCCCGTCGCCAGCGGATCGGCGGGGTCGAGGAGGGCGGTGGCCTCCAGGGAACGGCGCAGCAGTCGGGCCGCATGCAGCGGCATGTCCCTGGGCACGCTGATGCGATCGCGCAGGTAGCGCAGGCCCCGGGCTGACCCGGGGGGAGGCGGGCAGTCCCGGCCAGTGGTCAGCCGGGTGAGGGCGCAGCGCAGCGGCCGATCGAAGCCATCAGCTCCGAGGGGATTGCGCGCCAGCAGAACCCCCCGGTGCCGCAGCACCCGGGCGAGGGCCACGGAGGCGGCATCGGCCGGCTCGCTCTGGCTGGTCTCGGGATCGGCTCCGGGGGGAGTCACGATCGGCCAGGGACCGGCGTCGATGCGGTCGGCCAGATCCCGCTGCTCGCTGCTGCCGCTGGCATGGCAGCCGCCCATCTGGGGAGGCAGGTCATGGGCATGGGTGTGGAAATCGCTCTGGGTGCCGAGGTAGGTGGAGCGCTGCTCGAGGGCCCGGAACCAGCGATCGATGGCGGGATGGCGGTCCCGCAGCAGGTAGCCCTTGTAGTAGGCCAGGCTGGCGTTCATGCGCTCGACGTACGGCACGAAGATCAGATCCACCGTGCCGAGTTCCCCGAGCAGAAACGGTCCGGGCCCCGCCTCGAGGGCGGCCGCGAACCGCCCCGCCCAGCGGTCGAAACCCTCCCGGCCCCTGGCCTCCTCGACGGCCCCGCGGGACGGGACACAGAGCCACTGGCACCAGGCCCGGAACAGCTGCCGCTCCAGCTGGCGCAGCGGCAGGGCCACGGACGACTGCATCGCCACCCCCAGGGGACCGAAGCTCTGTTCAAGGGCCTCGAGGATGCGGTCGCTCTCGGTGATCAGCCGGCCATCGAGTTCGAGGGCAGGCAGCATGCCGCTGGGCACTCTATCGGTGTACCAGGGCTCCTTCCGCCCGTAGCAGAACATCGTCACCTTGCGGATCCGATAGGGGACCTGTTGTTCCTCCAGCCACAGCCAGACCTTCTGGCAGTAGGGGCACCAGGCGTGGTGGTCGCGGTACAGCGTGACCCGGACCTCCGCCTCCGGGCGTCCGAAGAGCCGAAGCCGGGCCTGGGGGCTGGTGGGACCGGCCGTCGGATCGCTCGGCGCCGGCCCGGCGGCCAGGGCCAGCGCGCCCCAGTCCATCGGCTCGGGAGGCATGGGTGCGCGGCCGGCCATGCAGTGGCTTAGAAGCCAATCACTCTAGTCAAGCTGCCAGGGGCGATGGCTCCGGGGCGCTCGCACCACCCCGGCCGGCGAATCTAAGGTTGATGTCCACGCTTCCATGCAGCCCCCATGTTCGACGCCTTCACCAAGCTCGTCGCCCAGGCCGACGCCCGCGGCGAATTCCTCAGCCCCGGCCAGATCGATGCCCTGGGAGCGATGGTGGCCGAGAGCAACAAGCGGATGGACACGGTCAACCGCATCACTTCGAACGCCTCCAGGATCGTCACCAACGCCGCCCG
>CAZBMT010000154.1:0-6266 GCA_964492645.1 uncultured Cyanobium sp.
GACGTCCTCCACCAGGGCGGAGGCATGGCTGGGATCGAGGCGGCCGCTGCTCACCCATTCCTGGCTGACGTACTTGAGCCGGTCGGCCACCAGCGAGGTGGTGCCGAGGCCTCGCAGCAGCAGCATCTGCAGCAGATTGCCCTGGTCCATGAAAGAGGTTTCCTTGGGGAAACGGCGTCACTCTCCCCTGACCATGGCGCCTCCCGCGCCCGGCGACCATGGGCAATGACCGGCGTGCCGGCTGGGCCTTCGCCGCGGCCGGGGGCCTGCTGGCCGGGGTGGCCCTGCCGCCGCTGGGCTGGCCCTGGCTGCTGTGGCCCGCTGTGGTGCTGCTCTGGACGCTGACGGAGAGCCGCGGTGCGGCGGCGATGCGGCGCTTCCGACGCGGTGGGCTGTGGGGCCTGGCGGCGGTGCTGGTGAGCCATCGCTGGCTGCTCTGGCTCCACCCCCTCGACTGGATCGGCGTGCCGGGTCCCCTGAGCCTGCCGATCTGCCTGGCGCTGTGGCTGGCCATCGGCCTGGCCGCCGCCCTGCTGGTGGGGGCCTGGACCGTCCTTGTGGGCCGGCATGATCCCGCACGGCCCAGCACGGCGCTGCTGGCGGCGGCCGTCTGGGGCCTGGCCGAGGTGCTGCTGGCCAAGGGTCCCCTGTTCTGGCTGGGGCTGGGGGCGGCGCCCCTGCCGGGGGACCGGGCCCTGGCCGGTCTGGCCGCCCTGGGGGGGGCGGGTTTCCTGGCGGCGCTCCAGCTGCTGATCGGCTGGGGCCTCTGGCGGGCCCTGCGGGCCCTTCCCGCCCGCCGGACCCGCTGGCTGCTGGTCACCCTGGTGCTGGTGGTCGGCTGCCATCTGGCGGGGCTGGCCCCGCTGGCCCAGGCCGCCATCGCTGCAGATGGCGAGGGCGGCGGCAGGGCCGAGCGCTGGCTGGTGCTGCAGCCCGCCATTCCCACCCGCGAGAAGTTCGAGGCCCAGCAGCAGCAGCGGCTGCTGCGGCAGCTGGCCCTCGCCCAGCGCCAGGCCGCCACCGCCGAGCCGCCGGTGCAGGGGGTGCTGCTGCCGGAAGGTTCCCTGGCCCTCAGCCAGCCCTTGCCGCTGGCGGCGCCGGTGGAGGTGCTCAGCGGCGGCTTCCGCCGCCAGGGTCTGGAGCTGCGCAGCAGTCTGCTGCGCTTCGAGCCCGGCCAGCAGCGGGCCGGCGGCTGGATCGACAAGCACCGGGTCGTGCCCCTGGGCGAATGGGTGCCCCTGGCCGGCCTGTGGCGCTGGAGCGGCCTCTCGGCGGTGGGGGGCGTGGAGCCCGGTCCCGCTTCGCGGCTGCTGTCGCGGCCCGGGGGGGATGTGGCGGTCGCCATCTGCTACGAGCTCTCCGATGGGGCGGCCCTGGCCGCGGCCACGCGCCAGGGGGCCCGCTGGCTGCTGGCCAGCGCCAACCTGGACCCCTATCCGCTGCAGCTGCAGGGGCAGTTCGCGGCCCTGGCCCAGCTGCGGGCGATCGAGACCGGCCGCTGGCTGGTGAGTTCCGCCAACACCGGGCCGAGCCTGCTGGTGGACGCCGGCGGACGGCGGCTGGAGCAACTGCCTCCAGGCCGGCCCGCCACCGGTCTGCTCACCGTGCGGCAGCGCTCGCGGCTCACTCCCTACGACCGCTGGGGGGAGGCGCCCCTGATCGGTCTCGCCCTGCTGGCGGGGGCCTGGCGCTGGATCGCCGCCGCGCCCGCGGTGGCCGTGGAGGGCTCGGGACCGCTCAGCCGGGAGCCGCGCTGATCCGCGCCGGGAGCGGATCCTGGGGAGAGGGGGCGAAGTCGATCTCCGCCACCTGGAAGGCGCGCAGGATGTCCAGGTTGATGGCCTGCTGCAGATCGAGATAGACCACGACGTCGCTGTCGGGCACGAAGAACACGAACTGGAACTCCAGGGCGCCCTCGGCGAAGCGAATCAGATGGCAGCGGTCGAAGGCCGCCGGCGGGTGGGCCCGCACCACCCCCTCCACGAGGCCGGGGATCGCGGCGACCTTCTCCGCCGGCAGCCGATCCGAGAGCCGAAGGGTGTGGGCGACACGGCGACGGGGCAGATCGCCGAAGTTCCGGATCGTCTTCTGTAGCAGTTCCTCGTTGCCGATCACGATCCGTTCCCCGCTGACGCTGCGGATCGAGGAGGACCGGATTCCCACCCGCTCGACCGGGCCGAGCACGTCGGCGAAACCGATCAGATCGCCGATCTGGAAGGGCTTGTCGATGACGATGGTGAGGTAGTTGATGAAGTGGCTCATCGGCCCGCGCAGGGCCAGGCCGATGCCGATGCCGGCCCCCGCCAGCGAGGCGTAGACGGCGCCGAGGGGCACCCCCTGCTTCTGCAGAAACACCAGGCTGCCCAGCCCCCAGACCAGGGCGCGGATCATCGGGGCCAGGGCCCGGAGGGTGCTGGTCTGCTCCTCCCGCCCCAGGCGCTGCAGGGACCGCTCCAGCAGCAGCAGCAGGCTGCGGTTGATCAGGCGCACCACGACCACGGTCGCCAGCAGCAGTGCCGCGCCCTCGACGAGCCGGTCCGGCCCCGGATCCAGCCGCAGCACCTCCCAGCCCCGCACCAGGGACCGCCAGCCCCAGACCACCATGACCAGGTAACCGAGCGAGGCGAGGCTGCTCAGCAGCAGAGGGGTGAGCCGGCGATCGCCCCCCGCCCCGGTGCCGGAGTCCAGATCGAAGTGCCGCAGTCGGCCGCGCAGCAGCCGCACCACCAGCCAGACGGCCGCCGCTCCCACCAGCACCCTGGCGAGGGCCATCAGCAGGACGAATCCCGGAACCGCCATGACCTGGCTCACGATCGGGGACACCCTTGCATGGGACCCCGGGCGTGTCCCCGCCGGGCGGCACTCAGGTGAGAACGGACAGGGAACCCTGGCCGGCCGCCCGGGGCACGAGGATCTTGCGCAGCGGCAGGCGAGCGCTGCCGTCCGCCAGCTCGGGCTGCCCATCGGCGTCCACTGCGCCGGCAGGTGCCGAGGCGTCGGGCTCCGCCGCCGACTCGGCACCGTCCAGGTCCCCGTCATTGGGGTCGAGCAGGTCGATCACGGCCTGGCGCACCCCGGCGAAGCGCCGCTCGAGCCGCCACCGTGCCCGCTGCTCCTGCTCCAGTTCCTGCAGCAGGGCCCGGCGCTCGCGCTCTGACGCTTCCGCGTGTTCGGCTTCCCGGGCGGCGGCGGCCTCGGCGACCTCCTGGAGGCGAAGCTCCCACACCTCCTCGCGCCGCCGGTCCCGCTCCCGTTCCGCCTCCTCCAGAGCCGCCTGCTCCTGCTCGGCGATGGCCAGCTGCTGGCGCACGGCCTCGTGGAAGCGCTCCACCTCCGCTTCGGCCAGGCGCCGGCCCTCGCGGGCTTCGGCCAGCTCGCTCTCGAGCCGTTCACGCTCCTGGCGGGCTTCCTCCAGCTGGGCCGCCACCTCATGGGCCCGGATGGCGGCGGCGGACTCCAGGTGGCGACGGAAGCGCCGCTCCTGCTCCAGCTCCTCGCGCAGGGCGTCGAGCTCGCTGGTGGTGGCGGCGATCAGGCTCTGGGCCTGGGCGGTGAGGGCCTCGACCGCCTGGGTGAAGGAGCTGGACATCGGCTGGCACAGGGGATGGGCTGGTCCAGCTCTAAGTCTGCGGGCGGACCCCTGTCGGTAGCGAAGCGCTCCCCCATCGGTGGGGTCCCGGTCGCCTCAGCCGGCATCAAGGCGCGAGCGGCGCAGCAGCGCCGAGGGGGCGATGCCGTAGGTCTCCCGAAAGCTGACGGCGAAGGAGGACATGTGGACGAAGCCATGGCGGCGGGCGATGGCGGCCACGGTCTCGCCGGGCTGGGCCCGCAGCAGATCGGCCCGCACCGCGCTCAGCCGCTGGCGCTTCACCCACTGCAGGGGACTGCAGCCGAACCTCCTCTGGAACAGGAGCTGCAGGTTGCGCTGCGAGTAGGCGCTGCGCCGACTCAGCTCCGTGGCGGTGATGGGAGTGTGCAGATGGGCCTGGATCCAGGCCAGCAGGTCCTCGAAGGGGCGATCCCCCCGGTGGTCGGGGACGGCGCGGTCCTTTCCCTTCAGCGTGTCCGGGCAGACGATCGCGACCACCAGCCGGAACGGCAGATCCTCGAGCTGGGCCGTCCTCAGGCCACCCACCGACCGCAGCAGCGGGGCCTCGAGCATCCGCAGGGCCAGGTGGAGATGGTTCAGCAGCTCGCCCAGCTCCGCTGAGGCGCTGCCGTCCACCCTCAGGGTGCGCTCGAAGGCCGGCACGCCGCCGGCGTCGCTGCCGGTGAAGCCACCCATGGCGGCGGCCGTCTCGGCCAGCCGCCGACGATCGAGGCAGATCATCACCTCCTCGAAGCTGCCGGTGCTGGCCGTGAAGGCGGCGCCGGGCAGATAGGCCGCCATCGGGCCCGCCTCGAGGGTCAGCCGCTGGCCGTCGCTGGCCACCTCCGCCGTACCGGACAGGGGCAGGGTGAGGGTGGCGACCGGCGATTCGTCGAAGCCGATCTCCAGGGGGGAGTGGCGGCTGCAGGACACCGCGATCTGCCCGAGGTGAACGACGCCGCTGCGATGGAAGAAAGCCCCTTCGCGCGAAGTCTCCAGGAAGGCGTTGAGAGGGAACTCCCGCGCCACCCGATCGAGCAGGGCCTCGGTGTCGTTGACCTCCACCGCCCGTGACTCCAGCAGGGTCAGCGGAGCCGATGCCGTCATTCGTTGACGATCGAGGCGGTGACCTCGACCGAGGCATCGCCGCACTGCACGATCCGGCCGGTGGGATTGGCCACCAGGCTGCCGAGCACGAGCTGGGGGTCCGCCGGACGGATCTGGCCCGGCTGGATGTTCATGCAGATGATCGTCGTGATCCTGGGATTCTGGGTGGGTGTGAGAAAGGACGCGCCCACATAGGCATTGAGCTGGCCCACCTTGGGGGACTGGGCGGGAATCACATAGCTGTAGGCCGCTTCGGTGGTGGTGCGAACGGCATAGTTGAACGACGCCGGCAGAGTGATGCCGAAATCCTGCTGGATGTTCGAGACCGTGGCCCGGAAGGCGCCGTTCTTCTGGTAGTAGGTGCGCTGCGCCTCCATCATCCGTGCCACGGCGTTGAGCGCCGCCGTCTGGTCCGGGCTTGCCTGCGGCTGCGCTCCGGCCCCGGGACAGGCCGCCGCGACGCCGAGGGCCAGGCAGACCAGCAGCGACGGGCGGGCGTGGCGGAACAGGGGGGAATGCATGGGGTGTGGCGTGACGGTTCGTGGTCTGTGGTGGGCGGTTGACGCCTTTGGGCTTCCGGCGGGCTGCGGGCCAATTGTCGGACGCTTCAGCGTGTCACGGGATTCCCCCTGTCTGGCAGGATCCGCCGCCAACTTCGGCGCCGTTGCGACAGTTCTGCCATCCGGCGTTCAACGGGGGTCGGATGTCCGGTGGCGGTGATGTCGTGTTGTGGTCAGTTCGTTGTGTCAACGCCTGTGTCGAAGGTGATCGATGCGACGCTGAATCTCTCGTTCGCGCGCCCACGATGCGGGCCGTGAGCCATTCCCTGGGCCAGCGAATCCGTGCCTGTTCCCCGTCCGGACGCCTGGGGTTTCCCGGTGCTCGCCGCCCTGCTGATCCTGGCTGTGGTGGTGGTAACCCTGCTGCAATGGCCCGCCCCCGCCCCGGCGGCCGACCCCTGTCCGCCGGCGATGGTTCCGATCCCCGGCGGCCGCTACCGCATCGGCGCGGCGGGCCGCCTGCCGGAGGAGGCGCCGTCGGAGGCGCCGGTGCGGCTGCAGCCCTTCTGCATTGGCCGCACCGAGGTGACCAACCGCGAGTTCGCCGCCTTCGTGGCCGCCACCGGTTACCGCACCCAGGCGGAGCGGCCCCTGCCCCAGGAGCAGTTCCCGGAGCTCTCCGCCGCCGAGCGCCGCCCCGGCTCGGTGGTGTTCCGGGCGCCCTCCCCCGGCGAGCCCCTGGCAGAGCTCAGCTGGTGGCACTGGGTGCCCGGGGCCGACTGGCGCCACCCCGAGGGCCCCGGCAGCTCCATCGACGACCGGCTCGACCATCCGGTGGTGCACGTGTCGCTGGCGGATGCCGAGGCCTATGCCGCCTGGGCCGGCGCCGCCCTCCCCAGCGAGGCCCAGTGGGAGTTCGCCGCCCGGGGCGGCCTGCGGGATCGGGCCTTCAGCTGGGGTGACCGCTGGCGCCCCGGCCTGGCCAACACGTGGCAGGGGGAGTTTCCCGTCAGCAACACCACCGACGAACGGCATGAAGCGTGTGTGCAGCGGATTTTCCAGAAGCTCTA
>CAZBMT010000155.1:0-6223 GCA_964492645.1 uncultured Cyanobium sp.
GTAGCCGGGCGCCAGGGCCACGGTGTTGGTGATGTTGGCCATCACCGCCGGCAGGCCGATGGCCGTGAGGGCAGGAAAGCTGATCAGCGACCCCCCGCCGGCCAGGGCGTTGACCACGCCGGCGGCAACGGCCGCCAGGCCCGCCGCGGTCGCCTGGATGGCGAAGGGCAGGGCGTCCGTCATCGCGGCCGGGTCGAGCGCATCGGGCCCGGCCGCCGCTCAGGGCTGGTCGATCCCATAGGGCTCCCGATCCGCCGGCAGGGTCACCCCCAGCCGCTGCCGCCACTCCGCCACCGGCAGTTCCCAGCCCTCCTCCCAGCGGACCGTGGCGAAGGGCTGGGCGGTGAAGCCGATCGTGGTGCCGTGGCTGATCGACCGGCTGAGGATGTCGTAGCCGTCGAGCCGGAAGCGGAAGCCGGCGATCTGGGCCGCGTGGGTGAGGCTCACGTAGGCGGGGAAGCCGATCTGGGTGGCGGTGATGGCCAGCACGCCGTTCTCCCCCACCGGCGTCGTGCCGAAACCACTGACCACGTGGTGGATGTCGTGGGTGGTGGCGATCCGCTGGGTGAGCCAGCGGTCTTCCGTGTCGACGGGGCGGGGACGGAAGAACTCGGGGTCGTAGTGGAAGCGGCGGATCAGGGCCGCATAGGTGCGGCCGAGGCTCCCTTCCGGCAGCGCCTCGAGCCGCTCCAGGTCCGGCTGCAGGGGCGGGTAGCGCTCGTCCATCATCGCCGCCCCGCCCGGCAGGGCCCGGAAGCGGGCGATGCAGGCGGCCATCTGGGGCGTGCCCAGGAAGCTGTCCACCAGATCGGCGATCCGGCCCAGATCCCCCTGGCTGCGGCCCACGGCGATCAGGTGGCGCGCCTGGCCCAGGGCCTGCAGTGAGAGCTGGAAGCGATGCATCGGAGGGCTGCGCCTGGGGCGAAACTAGTCCCGCTGCAGCGCCTGGCCGGGCTCACCAACTGCGGGCCGGGACCGGCAGCGGCGGTTCCAGATCGAGCGGCTGCTCCTGGAACGGCCAGACCCGCGGCAGCACCGGAGCTGCCAGCCCCCGCTCCGCCCGGATCCGGGCCCAGATGCGCGTGAACCAGAAGCGCGCCGCCTGGGTGGAGCGGCCCCGGTAGCGGGCCACCAGCCCCCGCTCCAGCCGGCCGCAGGCCATCGTCCCTTCCAATCCGTGCCGCTCGGCGCGGCAGGCCTCCAGCAGGGACTCGCCCACCGGCGCCGGGGCGGCCCACACGAGGCTGGCGAACACCGGCTGCCCCCCCAGGCCGTGGGGGCTCTCCAGGCTGGCGCCGCCCAGTTCCAGCCGGTCCACCAGCTCCCAGCACCCCTGCCGCCGGATCTCCAGCGACGACCTCCAGCGGCCGGATCCGAGCGTCTCGCCATCGGCGCTGCGCCCCAGCCGCACCACCTCCGCCCCCAGCCAGCTGGCCCCTTCGGCCAGCTCCACCCGGCAGGTCTGCTGGAACAGGCCGTCCCGGAAGACCACGAGTTCCTGGGGCAGCCACTCCAGGTCGGCCCCAGCGGCGAGGCGGAAGTCGAGGGTCTGACGGGTCCAGCTGCCGGCGGGGACCCGCCGGGAGCGGCCCACGGTCCCGTAGACCTTCTGGGCCGCCACGCTGGTGATCAGGGCCCGGCTGCCGGCGCCGAGGTCGGCCTCGATGGCCAGCTCATCCCCTCCCACCAGGCCGCCGCCGGTGTGCAGCAGGGGCAGCTGGCAGCGGCCATCGGCGGCGGCGAAGGCCCGCTGGATCTTCAGCGGCGCGGTCGCTCCACCCTGGTGCCGGGTGGCACCGTCCGCACCGCCGGTGGTCTCGAAACGAAGCCGGGCCTGGGCCCTCCAGGGGGCGGGAGCGGTGAGCTGCATGGCGGCGATGGTGGGACCCCGGGGGTCTGGATTTGGTAGCACCCGACACCGGGCCGCCGGCCGGCCGCTCGCCAGGCTGCAGCCTCCACCCACGCCCGCTGGCCCCCTCGATGCCCGGCCCCACGGTTCCCGACGCGACAGTTCCCGATGCCACGGCTCCCGACGCCACCGTGCCCCTGGTGCTGGTGCGCCACCTGCGTCACGGGGAGGTCCCGGAGCCGGAGCCAGGGCCGGAGCCGCCGCTGCGGTTGCCGCTGCGGGCCGACGAGCGCACCAGCCTGCGGGGCCATCGCCGCAGCGCCTGTGGACGGGACCTCCTGCTGCAGCTGCCCCGGGGCGCGGCCCTGGAGCCCGGTGACCGGCTGGCACCGGAGGCCGGTGGGCCCCTGGTGGTGGTGGAGGCCGCCGATGAGCCGCTGCTGGTGGTGCGGGCCGCCGACCCCCTGGCCCTGCTGCAGGCGGCCTATCACCTGGGCAACCGCCATGTGGCCCTGGAACTGCGCCGCGACGAACTGCGCCTTGGGGTCGACAGCGTGCTGGAGGATCTTCTGCGCCGCCGGGGTCTGACCGTGGAACGGACGGTGGGGCCCTTCCTGCCCGAACCCGGGGCCTACGGAGGGTCCGGCCACGATCATGGCCATCACGGCCATTCCCGCCCATGAGCCTCGCCCGGCTGCGGCTGTTCCAGCTCGTCAGTCCCGCCCTGCCGGTGGGGGCCTTCAGCTATTCCGAAGGCCTGGAGGTGCTCGTCCAGTCCGGGGGGCTGGGCGATGCCGACGGGGTGGCCCACTGGCTGGAGGCGGAACTGGCCCGGGGGGCGCTGGCGATCGAGGCCGCCAGCCTCAGCCGGCTGATGCAGGCGCTCACCCGATGGCGTGAGTTCCCGGAGGGGCCGGCCCGCCAGGAGGTGCTGGAGCTGGACGGCTGGCTGCTGGCCCAGCGGGAGGCGGCCGAGGTGCGGGCCCAGCAGCGCCAGATGGGCCGTTCCCTGCTGCAGCTGCTGGCCGATCTGGCCCTGCCCCTGCCCGGCGACCCGCCCCCCCGCCTGGCCTGGCCGGCGGCCTGGGCCTGGGCCGGTGTGGCCCTGGCCATCGAACCGCTGGAGCTGGTCGAGGCCTATCTCTACGGCTGGATCGCGACCCAGCTCAGCGCCGCCGTGCGGCTTGTGCCCCTGGGCCCCACCGAAGCCCAGCGGCTGCAGCTGGCCCTGGCGCCCGCCATCGCCACCCGGGCGGCGGAGCTGGTGGCGGCCGATCCCAGGGCGCTCTGGAACGGGGGGGTGGGGGCGGGACTGGCCCAGCTGGGCCATGGTGAGCTCTATTCCCGGTTGTTCCGCAGCTGATGGCCAGGCCCCCAGGGACCAGCCGGCGGCAGGTGCTGGGCCTGCTGGGCGGGGCCGCCGCCGCCACCCTTCTGGCCGCCGGCTGCAAGGCCCGCCGCCGGCCCTCGGGCCCGCCCCGGCTGGGCCTCCTCCAGTACGTGCGGGGCGCCGCCCCCGATGCCGCCCGCCGCGGCTTCGTGCAGGCCCTGGCCAGGGGCGGCTTCCGGGCGCCGGCCGGGGTGATCCTGCTGGAGCGCTTCGCCGCCGCCAGCATGGCCACCTGCCGCGCCCAGGTGGCGGAGCTGCTGGAGGGTGGGATCGACATGCTCGTGGCCATCGGCACGCCGCCCCTGGCGGCGATCCTGGCCATCGCCCCCGCCCGGGTGCCGGTGGTGTTCTGCTACACCTCCAACCCGTGGGGTGCCGGGGCCGGCACCAGCTACACCCGCCACCGGCCCAATGTGGTGGGCACGGTCGGCACCAACCCCCTGGCGGAGCAGCTCGATCTGGCCCGCCGGATCAGCCCCGGCCTGGCCGCGGTGGGGCTGGTCTACAACCCCTCCGAGGCCAATGCCAGCTTCGAAGCGGAGCTGCTGCGCCGGGAGGCGGCCCAGCGTTCCCTGGCGGTCGTGGTGGAGCCGGTGACCGGACCGGCGGAGGTGGCCCGGGCCGCCGACGCCCTGGCCAGCCACCGGGTGGCGGCCCTGGTGCGGGTGGGCGACTACGCCACCGGCGTGGGTTTTCCCGCCCTGGCGGCGGCCGGCCTGCGCCATCGCCTGCCGGTCTATTCCGTCGAGCCCTCCGACATCACGACACCCGGCTGCCTGGCGGTGGTGGGCTGGGATCCGGAGGCCGACGGGGCCCAGGCCGGAGAGCTGGCGGTACAGGTGCTGCGCGGCCGCTCCCCCGCCACGATGGCCTTCGAGCCGGTGACCCGGAAGCTGCTGCTGCTGAATCGCCGCACGGCCCGGGCCATCGGGGTGACGTTCCCGCCGCCGCTGCTGCGCCAGGCCGACCGGCTGGAGGGGTGAAGCCAGCGGCAGCCGTCGCGGCGATCAGCGGCCGCGCTCGCCGCTGGGCTCCCCGGTCCGCTCGATCAGCTCGATCAGCCAGCTCTGGTTCAGCGTCTTCACCAGGCGGTTGGTGGCGCTGGCCATGGTGGAGAGCTCGCGCAGGGTCTGGAGCAGCAGCGGCCGCGTCTCGCTCTCGGTGCTCTCCAGGCGCCGGATCAGGGCCGACAGGTCGGCGGCGGTGCCGTCGGCACGGTCCTCCAGCCGCTCGGCCAGGGCGCGGGTGGCCCCCAGGGTGCGGTTGAGCTCGCTGCTGCTGCGCCGGGTCTCGGCCTCCAGGCGCGTCGCCAGGCGGCGGCTGGCCACCAGGGTGCGGTCCAGCTCGTCGAGGCTGCGGGGCAGGCGGGACTCCGCCAGGGTGAGGCCGCTGCTGAGGGCCCGCTGCAGGGGGATGCGGCTGCTGGCCACCTCGGCGATCAGGTCGTCGATGTCGGGGCGGCTGGTGAACACGAGCGTCTCGCCATCCCCGATCGGGGGCTGGCCGATCGCCGCCGGGTCAGGGGTGATGGCGATGTAGCTGTCGCCCAGGAGCCCCAGCTGGGCCAGTTCCGCCCGGCTGCGGCGGCCCACCATCGAGCGGTAGGGGTCCCGCAGCTCCAGTTCCACCAGCACCTGGGCGTCGGGCTGCAGCACGATCCTGCGCACCTGCCCGACGGCGAATCCCGAGATCTTCACCGCCATGCCCGCCTGCAGGCCGGCGGCGTCGAGGGTGCGGAACTGCAGGCGGACACTGGGCGCGAGCCAGTTGCCGGCGCGGGCGATCCCCAGCACGAACACCCCCAGCAGGGCCAGCGCGCCCGCCAGGAAGACCAGGCTCTGGGGGCCGGGGCGCCGCGGCTGGGCGAGGCCGGGCTCCGCGGGGGTGGCGGGCGCGCTGGCGGCCACGGTCAGTTCCCTCCCATGCGCAGGGGATCGACGGCAATCGTCCAGAGCAGGTCGAGGCAGACCAGCACCCCGATGCCGAGCCGCAGCGCCCGGGCCATGCGGGAGGCCATCCCCACGGCGCCGGAGGAGCCGCGCCGGGCCTGGTGCAGGCAGATGGCGGCGCTGATCGCGCCATAGAGGCCCGCCCTGGCCAGGGCAGCGGCGAAGCGGGCCGGCTCGAGCTGACCGATCAGGAAGCCCACCTCCCCCACCACGTCCCCCTGGTTGAGCATGAGGCTGGCGGTGATGATCACCGCGGCCATGAAATAGAGCAGCAGCACGACGCTCAGCAGGCCGCTGGCCAGCAGGTCGGGGCCCCAGGAGCCGGGGGGACACCGGTCGCCCAGCAGCAGCGGGCCATCCCGCAACAGCAGCAGCAGGCTGACCAGCAGCGGGGCCAGGAACAGCAGCGCCCGCACGGCCAGCAGTTCGATCGTGAGCCTGGAGAGCTGCTGCAGGGGACTGCGCAGCAGCTCGATGAACCCGAGACAGATCACCACCCCCGTGCCCAGCACGGTGGCGACCAGACGCCCATCGAGGCGCTCGAAGCGACGGATCAGCGTCGGCATCGGTCCGTCACTCACCGCAGCCCTCGGCGCTGGCGCCAGGATGGCACCCATCCTGGACTGGGGCGATGGGCAGCAAACTGCGGGTCGGTGTGGCAGGGCCGGTGGGATCGGGCAAGACAGCCCTGGTCGACGCCCTCTGCCGCCGGCTGCGGGAGCGGCTGCAGCTGGCGGTGGTCACCAACGACATCTACACCCAGGAGGACGCCCAGTTCCTCACCCGTGCCGGCTCCCTGGCGCCCGAGCGGATTCGGGGCGTGGAGACGGGCGGCTGCCCCCACACCGCTATCCGGGAGGACTGCTCGATCAACCGGGCCGCGGTGCAGGAGCTGGAGGAGGCCTTCCCTGACCTTGACCTGGTGCTGGTGGAGAGCGGTGGCGACAACCTGGCGGCCAGCTTCAGCCCGGAGCTGGTGGATCTGTGCATCTACGTGATCGACGTGGCCGCCGGCGACAAGATCCCCCGCAAGGG